>JAHFCZ010000161.1 GCA_023249285.1 bacterium
TATTTGGACCTTAATACACTCTTATTCTTAGAGCGCTTCTTACAGGACTACCAAGGGACCTTTATCGTGGTATCGCATGACCGGGAATTTTTAAAACGAACCTGTGACCATACCCTCGAAATTGAAGAGGGCAAAATGGAGCTATTCAAAGGCGGGGTCGAAGATTATTTTCTGTATAAAACAGAACAGCTTGAACAAAAAGTGGCCTATAACAAGGGCATTGAGCGCCAAAAGAAGCATCTTCAGACTTTCGTGGATCGCTTCGGAGCCAAGGCCTCAAAAGCGGCGTCGGCCCAATCCAAACGTAAGCAAATTGAGCGTCTTCAAACTGTGGAGATTGCCAACCCCCTAAGCACCGTTAAGATTAAGCTGCCCCAAATCCCGATCAAAAAAGGCCCGGCCCTCGAAACCAAAGACTTGGCCATTGGTTATTCCGAAAAGCGGGTGGCCGGCAAGATTAATGTCTTGGTGGATAAGGGGAAACACATTGCCATTTTGGGGGAAAACGGCCAAGGGAAATCTACCTTTCTAAAAACCATTGCCGAAGAAATCGAACCCTTGGACGGGACCTATTCCTGGTCCTCGACACTTAAAATTGGCTATTACGCCCAACACGTCTACCAATATCTGGATGAAGGGGACACCGTGCTAGCTGCCCTGGAGGGGATGGCAGATCATTCGGTTTTGCGTCAGCAGATTTTGGATATTGCCGGGAGCTTTTTGTTTAGTGGTGACGAGGTTCGTAAAAAGATTAAAGTCCTGAGTGGGGGAGAGCGCGCTCGGGTGTGTTTAGCCGGACTGCTCTTGAGTAAAAGTGATGTGCTCCTTCTCGATGAGCCGACCAATCACCTTGATTTTGAAACGGTAGAGGCCTTGGCCGATGCCCTCAAAACTTACCAAGGGACGGTCTTTTTTATCAGCCACGATCGGACCTTCGTCAACACCCTTGCAACCGGTATCATTGAAGTGAAGGATGGGAAAGTGGCGCTCTATCCAGGGACTTATCCCGATTACGTTTATCACCTCGAACAATGGGTGGAGGAAGAATTATGAAGCTATTAATGCTCGCAACGTTTGCTGGTGGCTGTTTTTGGTGCATGCAACCCCCCTTTGATCATCTGCCCGGGATTGTGAAAACAACAGTCGGCTATACCGGCGGTCAAATCGCAAACCCCACCTATGAACAAGTGTGTACCGGAAAAACCGGCCATATTGAGGCCATTCAAGTCGAGTACGATCCTCAAAAAGTGAGCTATGAGGCCCTGCTTAAAGTGTTTTGGCACAACATCAACCCCACCACCAGAGACGGCCAATTTGCGGATAGGGGCACACAATACCGCACAGTGATCTACACCCATACACCGGAGCAAAAAAAGGCTGCAGAGGCCTCCAAGGCGGCTCTGGAGGCATCCGGAAAGTTTAAGGAGCCCATCGCAACCACGATCGAGCCCGCAAAGCCCTTTTACCCGGCTGAGGAGTATCATCAGTGCTACTACAAACGCAATTCCACCCACTATGAGGCCTACAAAGAAGGCTCAGGGCGTGCAGACTACATTCGCCGAACATGGAAGGAGAGCAAGCCATGAACTTTAAGGCACTCTGTCTCAGCCTATTAATGGGTCTCACCTTGGTCATTGGGGGCTGCGAAGACCGTGAAAAAGCCGTGATCCATAACGCCTCGGTGTATCAAGTGACAGAAGCGCTCCGCGATTATGTGGGGCTTAACGGATTCCGGATTCGCTATGCCAATGAAAGCCCGCAACGGGCGTCTCTCGCGATTTTTGTGGGCAAGACCACAACGGTGTTGCCAGCGGAGCGCCAAACCGTTTTTACGAGTACCCGTCAAACTTACCGCTATCCGACTTCCAGCATTTTGGCGGACACACGGGAGCATACGGGGCGGATTGTCACCCAAGAGAGTCCCGCGCAGGCAGTGAGTACGATCTGGGACTTTACGGTAAAGCTCATCCAAAAGGATGAGGATGTTGAAATGAGTGTTGAGGCCCAAGGCGGATTTGACCCGGCCCAATATGCGAGAAAGTTTCTGGACGGCCTGAAACAAGAAGGCTTTACGGTTAGCTTTCCCTAGGGATAGAATCGGGGGATGAAAACGCAAATTCACCATGAGATCGAGGCACTCCTCACCCAGGCTTTTTCGCCAGTGGCGCTAAACGTGATCAATGAAAGCCATGAGCATGCGGGTCATCGATACG
>JAHFCZ010000162.1 GCA_023249285.1 bacterium
CAATAAGGTCCACCGGGAGACGGACGAGCTCGGCCGCCAAGTCGGCCAGGCGCTCCGCTCTCCCTTCGGCCGAGCGGACCTCCAGCGAGAGGTTCCGTCCCTCTATGTAGTATCCGCTGATTTTCCCCTGTATTGAGAGATCATGAGGTGATCCATAGGGCAAGTATGGGAGGCAATGGGCTCGTCTGACAAGGTTTTTGAGGGCGTCAGCGTCGACATCGGTCCATCTGGTCCTGTTGTCGCCATTTGCGGGCGCACGGGTGGCGGTCAGCGGGCCATGCCGTCACTGTGTGGAGGCCGATCAACTGAGGCCCATTCGCCAGCTGGGGAGATGCACTAGAGGCGGAGCTTGCTCAGCGTGCTTTCCTCAAGGGCCTCGGCTCGGTAGAGCTGAAGGAATTTTTGCAAATTGTAGGTGCACTGGCCCAGCCGCGTCCACAAGATGGCCCCGTGGAGACCGCGGTAGAGACTCCGAGCGAAGCCACGCAGATGTTTAGCCACGGCAATAAAGCCTTCAGTGGCAGAGCGAGCTTTTCGACAGGCCTCTTGTTGGGCCTCATCGACATCCAAGCTGCGTCCCATAAAGACGTGGGCGATGTGCTGAGCGTTGCGCTTGAGGTTGTTGGCGCTGCGAAAGCCCAGATCGGTGACCGCCGTGCCGGGATACGCGTGCATGCGCTCTCGAAAGCGTTGCAAAGTTGGCCCATAGAGGGTTGTGTCGTTGGGCTGGCCAATGAAGTTGTCGGTGGTAATCATAAAGCCTTGGCGGTTGAAGGTCATCTGCAGGGTGGTGCCAAATTCCGTGCTGGGGTGACTTTTGCCCTTTTTGATGGGGCGGGCATCAAGGTCATCGAGAGAGACCAAGCGATGGGCAATGTGACTTTCCCCGGCTAATTTCTGTTGGGTTTGCTCATTGAGGAGACGCAGCACGTCAAGCAGGTGGCTCCATCGCTGCCGCAGGGGGCTTGCGGGAAGGTGCTCGAGGTGCGCTGCAAAGCTCGCGAAGGCGGGGACAAACATGGTGTGGAACTCCCCGAGATAGACGAGGCGGTCCTTCTGGTTCAGGTTGTAGGCCCGCCAGCGTTGTTTGACGTGGGGCTGGTCCCACCACAGGTCGAGCTTGGCATCAGTGGCCAGGGCCGCCATTTTGTCAAAGGCCTTATAGAGGAGCCGGACGTCAGTGGGATAGATGATCGGGCTTTCCAAGACGGTGGTGTCCATGAGCATCATGTCGGCGTCGATGACCGCGTTGCGTTTGAGGTGCGCAAAGACTTGCTCCTCAATGATCAAGGTACCCTCTTTCCCGAGGCGTTTGCGAAACCGGCAAAGCGTCGAGGGGTTCACAAAGGTCATGAGGCGGTGATCGGGGACATTGCAAAAGTACTGCATGTAGCGGTTTTCTTGAATGTTTTCGATGACCTTCCGGTCGCTGAGTTGGCGCAGTCGGCAGAGGATGGAGGTGGCGACGAGGATGCGAAGGGAGTGTCCTGTGCGCCCTTTGTACGGATTGTAAAAAGGAGCGAGGCGCTCAATGATGGGCTGCCACGGGATAATGTCGTGCAAGATGAGCAGATCATGGGTGGGGTTGGGCAGATGAGTCGTGATCCACTGGGGAGAAAACGCGTCTTGAAATGTCTGGGCTATCATGGCATGGACCTCTGTATGGGATGTCGAGAAACTCCGTTTCGACATTATCCTACCGCTCAGAGGTCACAGAAACATGCCCTGGGAGAGAAAATCAGCGGATACTATATAGTGTCCTGCCTTAGGGCGTCCAAATCGGCCTTTAGCCGTTGACCGGTTTTTGGATTCATCATGTCAAAGCCGCTTCTCTTCTGTCCGGTGGCCCAGTATTTTCAAGGAGAAAAAGGTCGTCCCGGCACGCCAACTGAGGCCCATAGGGATTTTCACAACTCGTTGATATATTTCAATACCTTCGCCAATTTGGATTTTTGACCATTTTTACCAAAAATGCGGTTTTTAAAGTCTAATAAAATCAATGAGTTGGAATTCAACCCAAACCTTGTTTTTGCCCCTTTTCGCTATTTGGCGAAGGTATTGGAGGTGAGAGATAGATGCAGCGAATGTGGTCCGGAAAATGCGCTGATTGCAGTCCCGACCCATTTCGATTGCAGTCCACTACAGCTAGCGACCCCTCCGGGCGTCTGCTTCCGATCAGCCTGCGTGACAGGTGAGACT
>JAHFCZ010000011.1 GCA_023249285.1 bacterium
AGTGACGATTGACTCTGCGAATAAGGCGGTGGTAGCCATCAAAATCAGAAGGGCACAGCCCAAAGTGGCCAGAAGACGGGATTGAGACATGAAAAACTCCTCTAACTCTTAATTTATTTTTAAGTTAGCAAAAATTTAAAGTTTAAGCTAGCAAAAATTTAGAAACTTTAGGTGAGCTGCTCGAGATCCAGTTTGCGGAGTTTGGGGCACCACACCGTAATCCCTGCGACAATTAGGAGGCATAACACCCCCCCCAAAATGGCAGCGGGGACGGTGCCTAAAAACCGGGCAGCTGTCCCAGATTCGAACTCTCCGAGTTCATTGGAGGAGCTGATAAAAATCATGTTGACGGAAGAAATCCGGCCGCGCAGCTCGGCTGGGGAGACCAGGGTGACGATTGCGTTTCGGATAACAGCGCTCACACTGTCAAATCCCCCGCTCAGAGCAAGGGCGATGAGGGATAGGGTGTAGTTGGTGCTCACTGCAAAGACCACAATGCAAATCCCGAACCCGGCGACACAGGCGAGGAGCCATTTTCCGGTATTTTTTTGCATGGCGATTCGGGTATACGCGAGGCTGACGATGGAGGCCCCCACGGCAGGTGCAGCGCGCAAGATCCCTAATCCCGAGGGACCAACGTGGAGAATCTCAGCGGCATAAATGGGGAGGAGGGCAACCACGCCCCCAAAGAGGACGCAAAACATATCCATGCTCAAGGCTGGCAACATGATGGGGTGCCCAAAGACGAACCGTGCACCCGAGAGGAGCTCTTTTTTGAAGTCGTGTTCAGCATGGCGTTGTGTGGCGGGGGCCGGGTTGGTTTTAATCAGGAGGGTGGCGATTAGTGCGGTAAAAATGAGGCTGCACATCACAAATGAGGTTTTTAAAATCCCGACTAACCCAAACAGTAACCCACCCACGGCGGGCCCTGCAATCATGGCCGTTTGGAAAGCCGCGGTCATGCCTGCTGCCCCTTTGGATAAATTTTCTCGAGAGACAATGTGGGGGACCAGCGAATACAAGGACGGCCCGAAAAAGGCTCGGGCGATGCCGGCCAAAAATGCGGAGACAAAGAGGGTTTTGACTTGTGATGTGACGCTCAATTCAACCCAGGGTGTATGAGAAATGAGGAGCAGGAACCCGGAAAATAGCCCCACACACATGACGGCTCTCAGGATGATCAGCGGGCGATTTTGGTCGACATAATAGCCTGAAAACAAGGCGAGGCCGAGCGCGGGAATGGCTTCCGTGAGGCCAATGAACCCCAAAAAAAGTGCGTCGTGCGTGAGGGTGTACATCTGCCAGGCGAGGACAATGGATTGAATTTGCATCGCCATTGCATACAAAAATCGGGAAGTCACTAATTTTTTAAACTCGTGTTTCACGGTTGGAAGTATAGGGGTTGCCCCGGCGGATCGCAATGGGCTATGATCTGAGGGATGTTAGCGACCCAGAATGTGAACATTTTAGACGTGACTCCTCTGATTTCTCCCAAGGCCTTGAAGGCTAAGCTGCCGATTACTGATGCCCTTGCGCGGTTGGTTCTCGAGGCACGTGAGGTGATCCGGGCTATTATTTCGGGCAAAGACTCTCGATTTTTGGTGATCGCGGGGCCTTGCTCGATTCATGACCCAAAGGCGGCTCTAGAATACGCTCGAAAATTGAAGGCGTTGGCGGATCAACACCCCGATAAACTCTATATTGTGATGCGGACTTATTTTGAGAAACCGCGTACGACCATTGGCTGGAAAGGCTATATCAGTGACCCGCATTTGACGGGCGGTGGCGATATCTCGGAAGGCTTGTTCTTGGCCCGAAAATTGTTACTCGAGATTGGTCAGATGGGCCTGGCTGTCGGGACGGAGGTCTTGGATCCGATCGTGCCGCAGTATTTGTCGGATTTGGTGTCTTGGGCGTCGATTGGGGCGCGTACTACTGAATCTCAAACCCATCGGGAAATGGCCAGCGGGCTTTCGATGCCGGTGGGCTATAAAAATAGTACGCAAGGGGATTTGGATGTGGCGGTGAATGCCATGGAAGCGGCGCGTCACCCTCATTATTTCCTCGGAATTGACCAAGAAGGTCGCACCTCAGTGGTCCATACCAAGGGTAATCCCCATGGCCATGTGATTCTTCGCGGTGGGAAGACCCCGAATTACGACGAGCATACGGTTTTGGATTCGACCGAGAGGTTGAAAAAAGCGGGATTTACGCCTGCGATCCTGATTGATTGCAGCCACGGTAATTCCCTCAAAAAACATGAAAATCAAGAAGGCGTTTGCCAAGAAGTAATGAAGTTGCGTGCAAAGGGGCATCGCGCGATTATCGGGGTGATGTTGGAGAGCAACTTGGCCGAAGGGCAGCAAGCGATTGGGACGGATTTGAGCCAACTGAAATATGGGGTCTCTGTGACGGATGCGTGTATTGGATGGGAAGTGACGGAACAGCTCATCCATTCGATGGCAAAATAACGGCCAATTTCGTCTTGTTCTGAGGGGGGAAGTCGGGTATAGTGCGGCTTCCTTTATCAATTCCCCCAAGAAAGACTCTTTACTGAGGATGGTGACGCATTATGTATAAGACGGTGGCGACGGCTGTTGTAGAAAATCAGACCTTTTTTTCTGCGGCTTTTGTGGCTAAGGTTACGGCTAAAGTTAAAGAGTTGTTTCTTGCCATTTCGGGGGTTGTAGCTGGGGAGCTTACGGGGTATCCCGTTGACCGAATTGGGGGGTTATGTTTTAAGGCTGGGCGGGTTGTTCCCCTCGCGAAAATGGTTCAGAACCCGTACCATGGCCTTGGGGACAGTATTTTGTATCGTACGTATGCACGCACCTCTGGCATGATGTTGCCACTCTTTTTCCGGTTAGTGGAGCCGACCCATGTGGCGGAGCTTCGCAAGCAGAGTGGCTTGGAGGCTAATCCGGTGCAAGACAAGCTATTGGCCACGTTTTCGAATACGGTGGCCTACGCCTTTGCGGCCTTGGCTATGATGGGTAATATCCCCGATAACCAACGCTTGTTTAAGCAGCTGGAGATTCCAGGGACGTCTTACACGGAGATGATGAAGGATTTTCAAAACGACTTTTTGGGGTCGTATAAAAAACATAATCTTCCGGGGTTCCGGGAGGCCTTTGCACGGAATACGACGATGTATGCGTTCTTTACCTTGGCGATGGAAGGTGTGAAGGCCTTGGAAAAAGAGAATGGCGGCAAATTTCCACTCGGTGTATCAGCCTTGATGGTCGGGATTTCAACGGCAGTTGGGGCCTCGATTTCAAGCGTACTTCATGGGTTGAAACTCTCGGCTTTGGAGCAGCATCATGAGACAGTTGTATCTCGGCAACAGCCGCCGATGCCACGGCCGCAAGTCCAGGCGCTTCCCGTCCCATCAAAGCCTAAGACTGCAGTAAGCCTTTCTGCTGTTCGTATGGCTTCAGGGGCTGTACGACCAGCTACTGCGACCGGTCGCAGTGCCGCGATGCTGTCCAGGCTGGGGACTGCAATGCGAGGTGCGAGACTTGTGCTTCCAGGACGGGCAGGCGCTGCATTTGTGAGTGGGACAGTGGCCTCTCTGGTCGTGACCTTTGGGCAGGGCTATTTGAAAAAATAGCCAAGGCTCAATCAAAATCATGATACTATGCTCTTAATTTTTCTCAAAAGGGAGCGACTATGTCCAGAGGTTATCTTTCTCTGCAGAATTGCAATTTTGCAATGGTCCTACTTGGGCTGAGTGTATGTGGGCTATGCATGTTTGGTGATGTGAGCTGGGGGATCTCCATGGAGACCCAACAAAAAATTAACGCTCTTCAAGCCCAAATTACCACGATTGAAATGACACTCCCTCCTCAAGAAAATAGTCCCGCGGCCCAGGTGATGATAACGCAGGCGGATAAGGACATTGCCCTGATGACGTATCATGTCTCACTTTTGAACCCCAAAATTATTAAATTGCAGCCAGCTGTGGATGAATACAATGAATTGATCCAGGCGAAAACCGCCTTGAAAGCCAGTATGGCTACCCTTGAAAAAGAAAAAACGACGCTGCGAACCCGTTTGAAAAAACGTGAAGATGGGGTGAAGCAAATCGATGAGCTGAATCGTCAGATTGCGGAGTTGATAAAGTGATTTTTATTTCACCAACTTTCGATATTTGACGCGTTTTGGAACCAGGCTGCCGCCGCGTTGGACCCGGTCTTTTTCGTAATCCGAGAAATTACCCTCGTAGAAGACGACATTTCCGTCATCTTCAAAGGCCAAAATATGAGTGGCGATTCGGTCCAGAAACCAACGGTCGTGGGAGATAATCACCGCACAGCCGGCAAAGTTATCCAACCCTTCTTCCAGGGCCCGGAGTGTATTGATATCGATATCGTTGGTGGGTTCGTCCAAGAGTAGGAGGTTCGCATTTTCTTTGAGGGACATGGCCAGGTGCAAGCGATTCCGTTCCCCACCCGATAAGATCCCACATTTTTTCTCTTGGTCGGAGCCGGTGAAGTTGAATTTGGACACATAGCCTCGGGACGGAACCGATTGGTTGCCGAGTTGAATCAGATCGTTGCCACCAGAAATTTGTTCCCAAATGCTTTTTTCGGGGTCGATTGCGCTATGCTCTTGGTCGACATAGCCCATTTTGACGGTTTCACCGACTGTGATTTCGCCTTTCTCGGCTTTTTCTTGGCCTAAAAGAAGCTTGAACAGTGTGGTTTTCCCGGCCCCGTTCGGGCCGATAATGCCTACGATTCCGGCCTTGGGTAGGCTGAAACTGAGGTTGTCGAATAACACACGATCCCCAAAAGATTTGGTCACGTTTTTGAGCTCAATCACACGGTCTCCCAAGCGGGGGCCACTCGGAATGAAGAGCTCTAATCGCTCGTCTTTTTCTTTGATGTCTTGGTTGAGGAGGGTCTCATAGGCTTTGAGACGGGCCTTGCTTTTGGCTTGCTGGGCTTTGGGGCTCATCCGCACCCATTCGAGCTCGCGTTCCAGGGTTTTTTGGCGTTTGGAGTTGCTTTTTTCTTCCTGGGCGAGGCGGGTTGATTTTTGCTCTAGCCAAGACGAATAATTGCCTTTCCAGGGGATGCCTTCACCGCGGTCCAATTCCAAGATCCACTGCGCGGCATTGTCGAGGAAGTAACGATCGTGGGTGACGGCAATAATCGTGCCCTGGTACTGTTGGAGATGTTGTTCTAGCCAATGGATGGACTCGGCATCCAGGTGGTTGGTGGGCTCGTCGAGTAAGAGAATGTCTGGCTTTTGAAGTAATAATCGGCACAAGGCCACACGGCGTTTTTCACCCCCTGAAAGTTGCGCAATCGGGGTGTCTCCTTCGGGGCAACGCAGGGCATCCATCGCGCGTTCGAGGACTGCATCGATGTCCCAGGCATCGTGCACATCCAGAAGCTCGATCAGTTCACCTTGTCGTTCTAGGGCTTGGTTCATCTCATCTTCGCTCAAGTCTTCACCTAATTTTGCGCAAATGGCTTCGTATTCTTGGTTCAGATCCACTTTTTGCTTGAGGCCTTCGCCGACGATTTCTTTGACGGTTTTTTGGGGGTCTAGCACGGGTTCTTGTTCCAAATATCCGATGGAATGGCCGGACTCAAACGTGATTTTGCCTTCATCGGGTTCTACCAAACCTGCAATCATTTTGATGATGGTGGATTTCCCGGAGCCGTTCAACCCTAAAATCCCGATTTTTGCGCCATAATAAAACGACAGATGGATGTTTTTGAGGACTTGTTTTCGGTTATAGGTTTTGCTGACATTGATCAGCGAGAAGATGATTTTTTTGTCATTACTCATGAGGGGTCTCCGGGTAGGGTACTGGGTGTTTTACAGTACTATACTAGGCCTGCCGCAAAAGACCTAGTCTCTCTGACGCCTCTGTATGCTCGGGCGCTGCGATAAAGGTCAGGTAGGTGTAGGCCATGGTGTCGGGCATTTGGGGGCTTGAACCGGACTTGACCATGTGGTCGCTGAATTTCTGTTTGAGATCTGCATAAATGTCGTCGACTTGGGCGGATGTTAAGGAGTGATCACCAATCCTGCCTTTGGAGACTTGCCATGAAGACCAGGACCGGACGACTTGCATGCAAAATTCGGCCACATCTTGTTCGGCACCTGCACTCATTTCGTTTACGCTGATAGCCTCGGTGTGTTCCACTTTAAATCGACCTGATGTTAACAATCCCGTTCGCTCGTCTTGGGTGGGGAAATATACTGAAAAATGGAGATCAACTCGATGCTGTGCCAATACCTCTTGAAGGAGCTGGTACCCCAGTTTGGCTGGGAACATCACGGTGCCATCCGTTTGGGGTTCGGCTATTAAATCTGCTGCGATCAAGTAGCCGTCTGGTTTTAGGGCTGTTTTTGCAAATTCTAGCCAGCGTGTATAATCCGCCATCCATTGTTCCTGATGTGCGGCAAATGGGTGAGTGTTTAGGTCAAAATCGCCAAACGCTTCGGTTGAAGGTGTATCCAGCCAATGGGTAGCAGTCAGCGTCATCAAAATGTCGGGCTTTCCTACAGCTGCTTCGCATTTTTTCCAAGTGGCTTCCTGATAAAAGCTGCCGGAAACATAATTGAACACCAGTTGATGGGGGCCCATTTTTTCTAAGATTAGGGCTTTTACGTTGGCCAAGGCTTTGTGCTGCTCGGCATTGAGTTCCTGTGGAACTTCGCCCAGAATTTCTGGTGCGACTCTGACTCTGGCTCGGATGGCGTCGTCATGGGCTAATAAATGCCGAATGAGACCTTGTTGGTCTGGGTGGGATAGGGCTGCAACATCAGGGCGTTCTTTGGCGAGTGATTGAAAAAATACAACGGGCAGTACATAGCGTGGGGGCTCTTCCAAAGACATGCCACAAATACGAACGGTGGTTGGCGTCTTTTTTTGGGCAAGTTGTTCGCAGATGCCGGCCAAAACAGGCTGATAATTGCCGCCGTCTGAGCAGCCAACATCCCAAATGTCAACCTTGGGGCTTTGCATCTTTTCAGACAGCTTGGGGGCCATCATTTTGACCAGGCTTTCGTGAATGGCCCGTGCAGAGGCAGTGACCTCATGGTAATTGGTGGTCATGGCGGTGACCGGGCTGGACATTGTTTTGGTGAAAATGGAAGGCATAGGGGGGTTCCTTTTAGAAGATGGGATAGAAGTTTTTTGAAGTTAATGGGTGATTTGAAGTAAGATGATCGCTTACGGTTATATTACGTCTTTTTACAAAAAGGGGCCACAGGCATTTAGATGAGACTCTCCTGCGTTTGGGTTTTTATTGGGATGTTGATTTATCTTGTTGCACAACCGCATGTACTGTAAAACGCTAGCAACCATCGGATGGCAGAAACAAGCCATTTTTGGGGGTAAGGCCGAGGTATTTGAATGCGGCCCCGTTTTATCTCCTGAATTGCTAGCCCAGCTTTTAAAATTTGCCCATGATCAGGCTGAGATATTGCCACATGATTTGAATCGTCCTCATCGTACGACACTTTTTTCAACCTTAAATGAGACTTTTTTTACACGAGAGAGCTTAGAGCAGTGGGTGTCAAAATCTCCACTTATAGCGGAGGTTTTGTGTCGTTTTTTTGAGTGTATTGATGGCTATCCCTTACTTAAGGCAGGGGCTTCCCCGGTGCTTGGATATAATTTTTTTATGGTCACTTATCAGGGAAAGGGGGATGAAGCGGCGAACCCCAATAGCGTTCATCAGGATGTCTTAAGCTCAGGACAGCCTATTGATCAGACCTTTATTTTTCGCGTGGACGATCCCGCTTTGATGTGTGGGGGAGGGTTGATTATTAAGACTGAAAAGGGGCCAGGTGGTGATCAGATTGTTGTTCCGTATCGCCAAAATTGGATCTTGGGTTTTGAAAATCCTTGTGTTTTTCATGTTGGGGAACCCTATACTGCGGCCACTGACGTTCATCGAATCCTTGTAATGGTTATGCGTACGGTCATGAGGTCGGGCGATCCGCTTTCCGTTATCTTACCCCCAAAAAATATGAGAGAATAGTGTCAGAATGTCACGAATGATTGACGGTAAGCATCCCTTAAAATTAAGCCACTGAAAAGTATAAAATGGGGAGGAAGGATTCGGGTCACTGCAGGGTAGTCTGCTCCTCAGTTGCCATTATTGAGAAAATTGGGATGGCCTTGTTAATTTTTTTTAACAAATTCAGATTTTAATTTCATGCCCCCGATACCTGGGATTTTGCAGTCAATGTTGTGATCCCCTTCAACCAGCCGAATGTTTTTTACTTTTGTTCCTTGTTTTACAGCGGTTGAACTTCCTTTTATTTTTAACTCTTTAATGACGGTGATGGAGTCTCCATCTTCCAGGATTGCGCCGTATGCGTCTTTGACTGTTAGCGGGCTATTTTCTGCTCCCATTTCGTTTTCTGGGTTCCATTCGTGTGCACATTCTGGACAGACTAACATCGTCTGATCTTGATAGGTATACTGCGAATGACACTTTGGACAGGGTGGGAATGGTTGCATTTATTTCTCCTTTGAGAGTCGGTATGGAAAATTATATCGTGATTTGATTTTTAGGCACAGGTACTCAGCAAGAAATTTGATATTACGACTAGAATGGTTGTTATTTTGTAAATTATAGTTTACGCTATGTCGATAGTGGGAATTCTAACAACAGAGAAGAGTGTCGGTGTACGAACTGCATTATTACAAATCTAAATCAGGGGATGAGCCCTTTACTGAATGGCTAGAATCTTTAGATCTCCAAGCACAAGTTAGGATCTCTGTGCGATTAGATCGTGTGAAGCTAGGTAATTTTGGAGACTCTAAATTAATTTCTGGAGGTATTTATGAGCTTAGATTTACATTTGGTTCAGGGTATAGAGTTTACTTTGGAAAAGTGGGAAAAAAAATAATTCTTTTGCTTACCGGTGGAGACAAGAAAACCCAAAGCAAAGATATCCAAAAGGTAAAAATTTATTGGAGGACATTTCTGGATGAAAATAGTATGACGACCTAAATAAGTGAAAGAATAAAATTAAAACAAAATTAAAATAACTAAACTAAAATAAACTAAACTAAAAAACATGAAAAATACGAAGAGCTATGAAAAATATAAAGAAAATAAACTCAAGGACCCGGCCTACGCGGAAGCATATCTAGAGGCTGCCTTAGAGGAGTATCATCGGGATCGTAATACTGGTGCGTTTTTACTAGCCTTAAGACAACTCGTTGAAGCAACCGGTTCACTTACTGATTTTGCACAGAAGGCTAATTTAAGCAGACAGAGTTTATACAAGGCGTTATCTCCAACTGGGAACCCTCGGTTTGATACGTTGGATACGGTGTTGTATTCGTTGGGGTTTCAATTGAAGGTGGAAGCGGTTGGGTGTAAGGATAAGTGAGTTTGGCTGGCCTGGGTGCGGGAGTTGCGATCGGAGAGGGTGGGGGAGGTCACTGGATTGACTGGATGTCTAAACGCTTTGAGGGATTGCTTGCCTGTATTTTCTAGGCTTTTTGCTGCATACTGTTTGGGTATTTCGGAGTAAAGAAGCTACTGGAGGTTCTAGGGTGATCTTGCCATCAAAAGATTTGTTTCAAGCTATTCTGAGACAGAGCTTGAGCAAGCGATTATCGATAAGATCGAGCATTTTTTGCCTGAGCTTGGGAAAGGGTTTGCTTTTGGCGGCTTGCCGACAAAGGAAGAGTTGCAATTGCAAATAGACCAGGTGACTCAGAGTCTCTCGAGTAAGGTGCCAGGTTAAAAAAATAAAAGGACAGGTGCCAGGCCCTTAGGGTAGAAGGGGACACTCTAAATAACATGATCATCGACGCAGACTCAGATCAATTTCTCCTACGGGTACATTACTAGAATGGTTATAGGGAGCAGATAGATGAGAAAATTCAATAATTTTATAGTAGGGGTTCTGATCCTGGGGTGCGGATTTATGCTAGGGGCTTGTGTGCCAAAGGTAGCCGTTCCACCTACTTTTTTTGCAAAGAAAGGTACTGTTGGGCTTGTGTGGAGTTCGACGTCTCCTTCTGCTAATTATTCCTCCAATGATGACGTGTCCCCATCTTCACAGGGGGCTCAGAGCGGTGTAATTGGAGGTGCAATTGTGGGTGCCCTTCAGGGTTTTGGACAAGTTTATTTTTCGGGGCCACTTCCGATTTGCGTTTCAAAAGTTACACTCTTTCCACTTCTTGAAGATTCTTATTTTCAAAAATATGGTGAAAATCTTGCGAAGCGTGAGGTTAGGGCTAGTTTTGTAAAGCTTCCTCTAGATAAACATAGCTTTAAAACTTTTAGGAAGGCAAATGCTCATGAATTCTGGCTGGATTTTAGAGAGTTTAGAGATAAGCTTGGATTGGACTATGTGGTCTATGTAGATGTGACTAGCTTTCGAGTTGTAAGAACATATCTTCTTGCAGTTCCAGTGGGAGCCCCAAATGTTCAAGTCGCAATGGATGTATATGTGATTGATACTGCTGCAAACTGGATTGTGGCAGAGTGTCATATTAACAAGAGAGAGACGATCCATGGAATCTGGGATAACCCCCCGGAGTTTCCAGAAACGGTTCAAGCCCTTAAGGATGTCTTGAAAGAGGCTTTAGAAGAAGCCTACCTAGATTTGTTTGATATTAAACATTAGGGGACTGTTGCGAAATGAGCGGGTTTAATAATTTCTGTAGACTCTACGGATCTTTTATCCTGTTTATTCCATTTTGGTTTTGGCCTTAGAGTGACTCAAGCCCGGGATGACACAATTCACTTCGCTAAAGCGACTGGAAAATTTGCGTAAGTTAAACCCATAAGCCTGCTCCTGTAATGAATTGCTACACGAAGTTCCGCAATTCCCCCTGCGTTGCTTATTCCTCGCTCATCACTCGGCGCAACTTCGGGCGCTCATACTGCGTATGATCGACCTATCGGGTTCGAATCTAAGCTCAGATGGATGAAAATTGGCTGGGGAGGAAGGATTCGAGTCACTGCTGCGCTGCGCTTGCTATGACCAAGTCTGCGGACCTCTAATCCTCCCTAATCCTTTGGTGGTCCTTGCTGTTCGAATCTAAGTTTGGATGTATGAATGTTGGCTGGCTTGGGTACGGGAGTTTCGATCGGAGAGGGTGGGGAGGTGTGGTGTTTTGGGGAGATTTCTAGTGGGTTTTATGAGGTAGAATTGATCGAGAGTAGTGTTTAAGTATCAGGTTTACACTGGTCTGAAAGTCATAGATAATATTTTTAAGGAAAATTATGCTAAAACTCTGGGGACGAAAAAATTCTCTCAATGTCCAAAAAATCATGTGGTTCATTGGTGAATTGCGCCTTGAGCATTGTCGTATCGACCTTGGGGGTGCCTTTGGTGGGCTTGATACCCCCGAATTTTTAGCCCTAAACCCGCACGGCCACATTCCTGTTCTTCAAGACAACACCACCACGGTCTGGGAATCTCACGCCATTCTTCGCTACCTTGCGGCCCAATATGGAACTCCCACATTTTGGTCAGAAACCCCCTCCACGCGAGCCCAACAAGATATGTGGATCGATTGGGAACTCGCGACTCTCCAACCTGCTTTTATGGATCTGTTCTGGAGCTTCTATCGAACCCCTAACTCTCAACATAACTCCACTCAAATTCAACGGGCTATCAAGCATTGTGCCGAACACTACACCCTACTTGATCGTGTTTATGCCCCCCAAAAAACAACGCTAACCCTAAGTGACTTCTCAATTGGGAGTACCCTTTTCAGATATTTTAACCTTGATATTAACCGCCCCTCCCTCCCCAATCTAGAAGCTTGGTATCGCCACCTCACCCAAAAACCTGCTTATCAAGAACATGTGATGATCGATTTTACGGAATTATTGGGGCGGCAGAACTTTTAAAAAAATGGACATAGAAATTGTGAAAAATGTAATGAGGTTAAGAAAATTTTGAGGAGTTCTTGCTGTGTTCAAACATAGTGCGGTTGCACCACCTGATGAGGAATATTTGTCTCTACGAAATTCTCGGAGTCGGAGTGTTTCGGATAGTTCTGGTTCTGTGGTCTATGAAGTGCCGACTCAATTAGAAAATACCCTTGTTGAAATTGATACGGAGTCTGGAAATTCTTGCAAAGGATACTTTTCGTGTACAGTCCGTTTGCGTGGGGCTGATGGGAGTGCCTATAGCCCCATGGTAGTGGTTGTCCCAAATCATGGACTTGAACTCTCAGAAAAAGAGGGGATTATTGGAATTTCTTTTCAAGAGACTCCGTATTTTGGCATTCGCACGGGTTGGAGTGCGCCTTACTTGGACTCATTGGTATATCTTACAAATATACCGGTCGGTGACAGTGTCTGTATTACGTCCCCATATGATATAGATTTTAACGGGCTCGGTTCATCTGCTCGGGTGTCTCTTCCCCTATTACGGGAGAAGGCTATCCAAATTCAATCATTTTCTTTAGTTCAAAATCATGATTCTGATAATGTGATTTTATCTAAAAATGCGTATTTATTTTCTACACAACATACGGATAGCCAAGGGAGAGCTTATGCCGTAAGGTACGCGCATATTAGGGGGGATTTTCGAGCTGGAGATTCTGGTACTCCGGTTTTTATTCATTACAAGCCTGATTATCGGTTATTTGGGGTATTATCTTATCAAAATGACGGTGATGCAAAGGTTATTATCGCGGGTCAACAAGCCGATCATGAGCTTTTTGGAGAGTTTATTCCCCAAGGGGATTTGCAAACACAGTTTACTGAATTGACCAAAAAGAAGCCGTTTGTGCCGCCTACGTATTCTATTGGTGGGTCTTATACGGATGATCATCAGGCAGTCGATTCTCCTTGGGTGCACATACTTGCAGCATTTGAGACTCTTGTTACTAATGCCGAAATTGGGCATCATGATCTTTATTCAACACGGGCGAAATCCTTTGGTTTGGAGCCTACCGTTCGTGGGCATCACCAAGATGGCTCTTTTAAGCTCTATCTAGATGCAGAACTAGGGGCTGGAACCAGGGAGCGTGCAATTTACACGATTGACTCACATACGCATAAGTTGACGTTTTCACATATTTTTACCGGTCATTGAATAAGCTTTTACCTGTCTTGGGCTTATTTGGGGTTATGGCGTAATGATAATGTCGATTATGAGGCTAGAAATAAGGGTTTGGAGGTTGTTAAAGGGGGAGTGTAAATTACACTCTTTAATTTACACTCCCAATACCAATGAATATTTTGATAGAATAGATGCCACTCTAGAGTAGAAAAAATGAATAAAGGGGTGTTAACAAATGGCGGAACATTTACCCTCATCCCAATTCTTGATTTATCAAACCGAATCGGGACAAACCAAAATTGATGTTCGCTTTGAAGACGAGACGGTTTGGCTTACCCAGGCGTTAATCGCTGATTTATTCCACACAACGCCTCAAAATATTACGCTGCATATCAAAAATGTTTATGAGGAAGGCGAATTGCTTGAGTCGGCAACTTGTAAGGATTTCTTACAAGTTCGATTAGAAGGTAATCGTGAAGTCAAACGGGCAACAAAACACTATAACCTAGATGTTATTATCTCGGTTGGATATCGTATTAAATCTAATGTGGCTACCCGTTTTCGCCAATGGGCAACGGAACGACTTCGAGAATACATTGTTAAAGGGTTTCTGTTGGATGATGAACGTCTAAAAAATCCAGATTTGCCCTTCGATTATTTTGAAGAACTTACCAAACGCATTCAGGATATCCGTACTTCAGAGCGGCGGTTTTACCAAAAAATTACTGACATTTACGCTACTAGCGTGGACTACGACCCGACACAGGAAATCAGCCTGACATTTTTTAAGACTGTCCAAAATAAAATGCATTGGGCTATTACAGGTCAAACAGCTGCCGAGATTGTTAGAAGTAGAGCGAACGCTAGCATGCCGAACATGGGGCTTACTAATTTCCGAGGAGAGGTTCCACGCAAGCATGATGTTTCTATTGCCAAAAACTATTTAAATGAAGAAGAGTTGGCAGTCCTAAACAATTTGGTAGAGCAATATTTGGTCTTTGCAGAAGGCCAATCGATGCGTCGGGTGCCGATGCATATGGCAGATTGGATTACCAAGTTAAATGGATTTCTGACCTTGAATGATCGAGCAATTTTAGATCATGCGGGCAAAATCAAGCACGAGTTGGCAAAATCATTTGCTGAAGAGGAATATGACAGGTTTCACGCCGAGCAGCTCCGACAAAAAGTCTTGCAAGATGGGGAGTTTGAAAAAGCCATCAAACGACTTCCTACTCGAAAGAAGCCAGAAATAAAAGCCCCAAAAAAGCCGTCTCGGAAATGGGAGGGAAAATAGGTGCGGTGTTTTAGCCTTAATGCCAATGAACTGGCAACACGCCTTGACATGGTTCAGTGGTAAGCATCCCTTAAAATTAAGCCACTGAAAAGTATAAAATGGAGGAGGGGGGTAACCTGAAAAAATTGGCTGGGGAGGAAGGATTTGAGTCACTGCTGCGCTGCGCTTGCTATGACCAAGTCTGCGGACCTCTAATCCTCCCTAATCGGTCGGCGGTCCTTGCTGTTCGAATCTAAGTTTGAATGGATGAAATTTGGCTGGGGAGGAAGGATTCGAACCCTCGGAATGCCGGTACCAAAAACCGGTGCCTTACCACTTGGCGACTCCCCAATAAGAAGTGAGATTATTTTAGGCGGAAAATTGTGTTTGATCAAGGGTAAATTTGGGCTATTTCTTTGCTAGTCGTAAGATCTCTCGGGTAAGTTCGATGGCGGTGGCTACACAGGGCTCAAAACGAGGCCCGTCTGAATGCCAGGCACAGACTGCATTGAAATGTGGGCCTGTCAGCGCGCCTTGGGCTTGGCTGGATAAATCAAATTCTTCAAAAGTGAGGCTAGCTAGCATTTTCTGTTGAGCAACGGGCATCTGGTGTCTTTTGGCTAGTTGTGGCCAATCTCGGTCATTAAACGTGTCCAAGCACCGGACAATGATCCTCACGACGAGGGTGTCAGGACTTAAGAGGTCCTGGGGGAGGCGTTGCATGGTGTCATAGATGACTACTTTGCCTTCTTTGTGGGCTAATTTGGTGTACTCGACCATTTCCTCATCCACTTGTTTGAAATGGGCGTTAACCCTATCAGATAGGGGGCTTTTTCCCTTACCATGGAGTGCGTGGAATTCGGATAAGGTGAGGTTGGGGATGGCACGATGGGTCATTCGATTGAATAGTGAGAGATGTTCTTTAATTCGGGCATCTCGTGAGATAATTTCGCATTGATCTTTGCCTAACATTCTTTCTAATTGCTTGGCGAGCCGGGATTTCCCGGCTGCTGAGGGCCCGTGAACGGCTAAAATGACGTGCTTGAATGCGCCTGCCTGGATTTGGGCCTTTAACTGTTGGAGATGTTCATCAGGGAGCAGAATGGCGGTTGCGGTTGAGATTCGGGTTGCTATTGGGCGGTCCGTATTTTTTATCAAGGTGAGGACCTCGTCGAGTCTAGACGCTTGATATCCCTGGCAAGGTGTTGCGGTGATCTTGTACATCATAAAAGGTCTTTCAGGTGGGGGCTGCTTGAAGGGCTGTTCTGAGTGCCATGGGTCAATCTTCAAATGCTAAAAGGATGCCCCATCTTTGCTTACGTTATCGAATAAAACGGCGAAAATTTTTATCGAGCTTGTGACGGAGGTTAAAGTGCGAGGTTATCAATGAGTCGGGTGTGGCCCAGTTTGGCTGCAATTAGGATTCGATTCGAGGGGCTTGCTAGGGAGACTGGTTCCAGGGTTTGTGCGTCGACAATGCCAATGTAGTCCACACCAAAAGGGCCTTTTTCTCCCAGGAATTTTAGAGCGGTGTTCAGTAATGTTTCACTGTGGAGTTCGCCATTATGAAAACGATCGGCAATCAGGTTAAGGGTTTGAAAGAGTGCGGGGGCCAGTTGGCGTTCTTCGGGGCTGAGATACTGGTTTCGCGAGCTCATTGCCAGGCCGTCTGGTTCTCTTAAAATGGGGCAGGGGATGATTTGGATGGGGAAGAACAGGTCTTGGGTCATTTTTTGGAGGATCCTGAGTTGCTGAAAATCTTTTTCCCCAAAAAAGGCGTGGGTGGGGGTCGTGAGGTGGAAGAGCCGGGCGACAATGCTGGTGACCCCATCAAAATGGCCGGGCCGGCTGTGTCCGCACCAAAGATCGCCGAGATGGGGGACGTGGACGAGGGTCGAGGATGACTGGGGCAGAATTTCGTCTGTAGAGGGCGTAAAAACTGCGTCTACGGCATTTTCTTGTAAAAGATTGATGTCTAGGTCGATGGGACGTGGATAGCGGCTGTAGTCTTCATTAGGGCTGAATTGGAGGGGGTTCACAAAAATGCTGACGAGGACTTTGTCGCAATGGGCTTTGGCTTGGGTCACGAGGCTGAGATGACCGTCGTGGAGTGCACCCATGGTGGGGACGAATCCAATTGTTTTACCCTCGCTTCGCCATTGATCGCAAAGTGCTTGGATGGCAGTGGGTGACGTCACATTTTGCACGGTGCTTAGAGCTTGCCGTGGGCGAGGAGCCAAAAAAAGAGGGTTAAAATCGCGGCGGCGAGCTTGATCTCAATGTTGTGAGTCCAGAGTTTTTTCCAAACCTCACTTGCTTGCTGGGGGAGTACATTTGGCACAATACGTGGTCTCCTTTCCCTTCCATTTTTTCACGAATAGGGTGTTGTGGCTACAGGTGGGGCAGTCTTGGGCGATGGGGGTGTCCCAGCTTGCAAAAGTGCAGTTGGGGTAGCTGCCGCACCCGTAGAAAATCTTCCCTTTTCGGGTGCGTTTTTCGCGTAATTCGCTTTTGCAGGTGGGGCAAAAGGCATTGAGAGATTTGGCCATGGATTTGGTATTTTTACAGGCTGGGAAATTGCTGCAGGCCAGAAAATCTCCGAATCGGCCGGCCCGGATAATCATGGGGCTGTTGCATAGGGTGCAGATCTCATCTGAGGGGCGGGTATTGTCCACTTTTTCCATCTCAAGATTGGCTTTGTCCAACAGGGCGGTGAAGGGTGCATAGAATTGGGCGATGACGTCTTGCCACTCGTTTTTGCCTTCCATGATGTCGTCGAGTTGGGTTTCCATCTGGGCGGTGAAATGCACATCGATAATTTGGTTGAAATAGCCTTCCAATTTCTCATTGACCAACATCCCAAGGTCGGAAGGAAGTAGGTTTTTCTTGTCTTTATTGATGTAGCCACGATCTTGGATCACGGAGAGTGTCGGCGCATAGGTGGACGGACGTCCAATGCCTTTTTCTTCGAGTTCTTTGACGAGGGTGGCCTCGGTGTAGCGGGGTGGGGGCTGGGTGAATTTTTGGGCATGGTGTAGCTTTTGGAGGTTGAGCGGGTCTTTTTCGTTGAGCTGGGGAAGGAGGCTTTCTTCGTCTTCCATGGGGGTGTCTTGGCCTTCGGAATAGAGCTTGGTAAAGCCATCGAACACGATGATGGAGCCTGTTGTCTTGAGAAAGTACGTGGGTTGGCCACTGTGTTGGGCTTTGACTGTGATGACGGTGCTCTCGAGCTGGGAGGGGCACATTTGTGAGGCGATAAAGCGTTCCCAAATGAGCTTGTAGAGCTTGTAGTGTTCGATATTTAAGACATCTTTGAGCTGGCTGGGGGTCTTGTCCGCATAGGTCGGGCGGATGGCTTCGTGCGCGTCTTGGACATTGGATTTTTTGGTGATTTTTCGGGGTACGGTGGCCAAATAGCGATCCCCAAATTGATAACGAATGAGGTCCTTGGCGGCGTCTTGGGCTTCTTGCGCGATCCGGGTGGAGTCGGTTCTCATGTAGGTAATTAACCCCACGGATTCTGGGCCAATATCCACCCCTTCATAGAGCTGTTGGGCCACAATCATGGTGCGTTTTGCGGTCCAGTTAAGCTTGCGAGAGGCTTCCTGTTGGAGTGATGACGTAATAAAAGGCGGCTGAGGGTTGCGCTGGATTTGGGTTTTCTTGATCCCTGCTACACTGTATTGCGAGGTTTTGAGGTCTTTGACGACGGCTTCGGCCTCGGTTTGGGTCTTGGGTTCGTATTTGGTTTTTTCAGTGTCTTTTGCAAAGAGCTTAGACACAAATCTGGCCTTGGGGCCTTGGTCGAGTAGTGCTTCGATGACCCAATATTCTTGGGGGACGAAGGCCAAAATCTCTTTTTCACGGTCACAAATGATTTTCACGGCTACAGATTGAACACGCCCGGCACTGAGGCCACGACGGATTTTTTTAGAGAGAATGGGGCTGAGCTTGTACCCGATCAACCGATCCAAGATACGACGGGCTTGTTGAGCGTCTACCAAGTGCATGTCAATTTCTCGGCTGTTTTGTACCGCAGATTGAACGGCATTTTGGGTGATCTCGTTAAAGACAATGCGGCGGACTTTGTTGGCCGCGGCTTGAATAGATTCTTGGATATGCCAGGCAATGGCTTCGCCTTCGCGATCAGGGTCAGTTGCGAGGTAAATCATGTTGGATTTTTTGGCGATTGATTGGAGCTCTTTGAGAATTTTGGCCTTGTCCTTCATGGGGATGTAGGTGGGCTCAAAATTCTTTTTCAGATCTACCCCCAGTTTTTTGTCCGGGAGGTCCCTAACGTGCCCAAAAGAGGCTTTAATTTCGTAGTCCGGACCTAAAAATTTGCCAATGGTTTTGGCCTTGGCGGGAGATTCTACGATAACAAGATTTTTCTTTGACATTGACGGAGAAATCCCCTCTGTTAGTTTTAGTTTAAATAATGGTGTGTCGGCTGAAGCTCCAAAATAATGGCGTGCCAGCCGAAGCTCCGAAGGAGCGAAGGCTGGTGCGCGAGAAGGGACTTGAACCCCCACGCCGTAAGGCGCTAGATCCTAAGTCTAGTGCGTCTACCAATTTCGCCACTCGCGCACGCTATTATTCGGTAGTGTAGCAAGGTTGGGCTTAGCTGTAAATTTCACTAACACTGTGCTACTATTTGAGGTCATATGAACATGATGACTCCCGTGGGTGTGAATGATTTCTTTCCGGAAGAAATGGCCGAATTTGAGGCTGTTTTAGGGAAATTGAATGGGGTTTTTCAGGGTGCGGGATACCAAAAGGTACGCACGCCTTCTTTGGAATATTATGATACGTTGGCAGTGGGCATGGGCCCAGAATTTAGTCGACGTGCGGTGAAATTATTTGATGTGCATGGCGAGGTGATGGTGCTTCGCCCCGATCATACGGTTCCCATTGCCCGAATGGTGGCGACTCGGTTGCATAACCGTCCGTTGCCTTTGCGGCTTTCGTATTTTAATTCCATTTTTCGGACCTCTAAGGGCTGGGACCAAGACATTGAAACCTTTCAGGCTGGCGCTGAATTGCTAGGTGCTACGGGGCCTGAGGCGGATGCGGAAATGGTGGCCCTGTGCATTGCCTCTTTAAAAGCCTTAGGGTACACCGATTTTGTAGTGGATATTGGGCACACCCAATTTGCCCAGGCGTTTTCCCAGGATGCCCATGAGGCGTTGTTGAATGGTGATTACGTGACCTTAGGCCAGATCCCGGTTCGCGGGGAGCGTGAGGTAATTTCTCAGTACCCTGAGCTGTGTCTGATGGATGAGATTCTTTCGAAAAAGGGGCTGTCACCGTATGTGCGATACAACAAAGGCCTGGTCAAGGAATTGGACTACTATACAGGATTGATTTTTGAATGTTGCGTCCCTGGGTTTTCGGCTCCGGTAGGGTCTGGTGGGCGCTACGACGGATTGTTGGGGAAATTTGGATTTCCTTGTCCTGCAGTAGGCTTTGCCCTTCATTTGAGTGAATTATTATGAAAACACCACTGACGATTGCCGTTGCTAAAGGGTATTTAATGGCCGAGTCTTTGGCTTTGTTTGCCAAGGCTGGGGTGGTTTTTGAAGATGATCTGAGTACCAGTCGTAAGCTGTTTACCCTCAGTACAGATGGCCGTATTCGGCTGTTGCAGGTGCGTCCTTGGGATGTGCCGGCGTATGTGGCGCAGGGCGCGGCTGAGCTCGGGATTGTGGGGCGGGATGTGCTTTTGGAGCAAACGCCACCGGTGATTCAGCTCTTGGATTTGAAATTTGGGGTGTGCAGCCTCGTCATTGCAGGGCCGGATCCGGGCCTTGATTTGAACTCATTTTCTCATTTAAAAGTGGCGACCAAATACCCGCACAGTGCCCAGCACTATTTTGCAGCCAAGGGCATTAAGGCCCAGCTGCTGAAGCTCTATGGCGCGATTGAATTGGCCCCCCTTACGGGGTTATCGGATGTGATTTGTGACCTAACGGCAACCGGCGCTACCCTCAGAGAAAACCAGTTGCATGTGGTGGATACAGTATTTACTTCAAGTGCGCATCTGGTGGCCAATCCAGTCGGCTTTAAATGTCGATATGAGGAGGTTATGGCGTGGGTGGTGGCCTTGGGGGAAGGGGTGGTTCATGTTTGAGCGCCAGCTTCAGGTGCTTCGGGACTTATTTATTCCGCGGGCGATTTTGGAGGGGCTGGATGACATTATTGCCGATGAGCTGTATCGGAGCGGGTATCGGACTTTCTTTTTAGATGTGGACAATACACTTTTGACCTATGAGCAAACCCGGGTGTCGTTGCAACGTCATCAATGGGTGGATATGGTGCGCTCGATGGGGTTTCAGGTTTTTTTGCTCTCGAATAACAGTGATGGACGTCGTATTGGCAAGATTGGGGCCCAATTGGGCACCCAAGGCCTGTATTTTTCGATGAAACCCTTTGCGTTTTGTGTGCGCGAATTGGCGGCGGATATGGGGGTGGATTTGAAGACGAGTGTGTTTGTTGGGGATAAGCTTCTGATGGATGTGGTGGCCGGGAATTGGGTGGGGGCTTACACCATTTGGGTGGATCCCTTGGATAAAAAGGATTCTTTTTTACGTACAGTGCAACGGGATTTAGAATTGGCTTTCTTGAAGTTTCTCCGACGGATTCCGGCCTGATGAGAGACCCACGGCTGAGCTCAGAACCCGTCTACCAAGGGCGGGTGATCACGCTCAGGAAAGATGTCTATCAAAATCCTGAGGGCAAGCCTTATACCCGATTTGTGCTTGAACACGATCCTGCCGTGGTGATAGTCCCGGTTTTGGACGATGGTCGGGTGGTTCTGGTGCATCAATATCGGCACAGCGTGGGCAAATATCTTTATGAATTTCCAGCCGGGTTGATTGATCTCAATGAAGATCCTGAGGTGGCGGCTCACCGAGAATTAGCCGAAGAAACGGGTTATCGCGCAGCCTCTATGCGACGGTTAACGGGTGGGTTTCCGGCCCCTGGGTTTTGTGATGAGTATCTTCATTTTTATCTTGCTGAAGGGCTGACTCTAGGTTCCCAGAATCTGGATGAGGATGAGGTCTTGGAGCCGCTGGCGGTTAGTTTTGCCGAGCTGGGGACCTGGATTTCAGAGGGAAAGGTTGAGGATATTAAAACCATGATGATTTACCTCTATTTGTGTCGATTTGGCCAGGATTATGGATTGCGCCTGTGAGGCAATATTTGCCGGGGTTTGAGCGATTTCTGAGCGTGGAGCAGCGGGTGGCCCGATCGACTTTATCGGCGTATCGGTCAGATTTGTTGCAATATTTGGATTGGTTTTCTAGTCCGATGTTTTCAGCGCAAGAATGCACTGCTTATTTGAAAAAATTAACTGCTAGGGGCTTATCCGGGGCCACAATGCACCGGAAATTGTCTGCTGTACGTCGGTTTTTGTGGTTTTTACACCGTGAGGGTGTGATTGACGCCATTCCCGCATTCTGGCAGGGGAACCCCAAGCGGGAGCAGCGATTGCCCAAATCACTCTCCATTGCCAAGGCCAATGCGATGGTCGATTTGGCCCAGGCTGGCCAATTCTCAAACCGGGATCACGCTATTTTGGAATTGTTGTATAGTTGCGGGTTGCGGGTCTCGGAATGTTGTGGGCTGCTGGTTTCGCAGTTGGAGTTGGGTATGGGGTGGGTGGATGTAATCGGTAAAGGCGATAAACAGCGTCGCCTGCCACTTGGAGCCCCCGCGCAAGGGGCAGTTAAGGCGTATTTGACGTCTGAGCGGCATTTACTGGTCCGAGAGGGATATGAGTGCGGGCATCTCTTTTTAAATCGATTTGGGAGGCCGATTTCACGGCAGTTTATTTTCAAATTGGTGCGTCAATCCGGGGCCGTCGCTGAGGTTGGGCGGGTGTCTCCACATATGCTCCGTCATAGTTTTGCCACCCATTTATTGGATGGGGAGGCGGATATTCGCTATGTGCAGGCTTTATTGGGGCATGCCTCGCTGTCGACGACCCAAATTTACGCGCATGTGTCCCGAGAGCGTCTGATTCATGCCTATAAACGGGCGCATCCGCGTTCTGGAGCGACCTCGTGAGCGTCGTTTTGTCCTTTTTGATTCACTTTTCGATCTTGTTGGTGTCCGTTGTTTTTCATGAAGTGGCCCATGGATTTGTGGCGTATAAGTTGGGTGATGAAACGGCCTCAAGAGCGGGGCGATTGACCCTCAATCCCTTGCGTCATTTGGACCCTGTGGGCTCGATTTTGTTGCCTGCTGCGGCCTTTATTTTGGGGTCTCCGGTGATGATCGGATGGGCAAAGCCAGTGCCTGTTAATCCCAGCTATTTTCGTCACCCCTTACGGGACATGATGTGGGTGGCGCTCGCGGGGCCATTGACCAATTTTGTTTTGGTTTTGGTTGCGATTTTAGGGTGGATGTTTTTGCCGGGGTTGCGTGAGATCTTTCTGATGGTGATTCAGATTAATGTGGTCCTGGCCTGCTTTAATTTGATCCCGATTCCGCCCTTGGATGGGTCTCGTGTTTTGGCTTTTTTCTCGCCTGCTTCAGTGCGACAGATTTTGTTTCGATTAGAGCCCTACGGATTTGTTATTGTTTTAATTCTCGCGTATCTGGGAATTCTAAACCATATTTTGTTATGGATGTTGGAACCCCTTTATCGCCTATTAGGCTTTCTGCTTGGTTGAGGCTATACTACTTAGGAATTTATTTCATGCAAGTTTCTTATTTTTTTTCACGATAGGGCTATCAATGAGCCTAGGAGTGAGTGGACGTTTCTATGAATTTTATATCATTTAAGCGATGGGGGTTAGGATGCTTGTTAGCGGTGGGGCTAGCCATTCCTGCCATTGCGTTGACCACACCGTCTACGATGACGTTTCAAGCGACCCTATCCAGCCAAAGGGAAGGTCTTTTGCAAGGTCGTCGGAGTGTGATTTTCTCTTTTTATGATGGGCCTCAATCTTTGTTGTGGACGCAAACTATCCCAGCTGTTCAGTTTGTAGGTGGTTCTTTTAGCGTGATTTTAGGGACAGATGCGCGTAACCCCTTGAGTGAACGGGTGTTTGCGGCAACTTCGCCTAACCTCCAGATTCAAGTCGAAGATTTAATCTCTCATTCCTTCTCGGTGCCTTCCGTTTTTGTTTTGTCTTCTACCCCGTATGCGGTTCAATCTCGGATTGCAGATACGGTTACGCGGGTGAGTGCCAACCAGATTGTGGGTTCTTTCACCTCCACCTTGAATGTGGCTGGTGATGTTATTTTTGGAACAAGGGCCTTTGTGGTTCGATCGAACTTAGGTTCAGTTGGGGTGGGTACGGCGAATCCAAGTGCGTTGTATAAATTGGATGTTGCGGGTCTGATCAACGCCAGGGGATTCAGAGTGAATGGTCAGGATTTGGAAACATCACTTTCCTGGAAGAAGGGCAATAACAACACCCTGTTTTATAACACAGGGTTTGTTGGCGTTGGGACATCGGCCCCTCAATATAGTTTGGATGTGGCCGGGACCATTAACGCGCGAGAGTATAAAATTGATGGGATTAGTTTGGATCAACGATTTAGGGCCTTGTTGGCCTGGAAAGATGGGGCTGGCCAAGATATTTACTTTGATGATGGGTCGCGTCCTTCTCAGATTGGCCGAGTGGGGATTGGGACTTCCGAACCCACCGAGCGATTGGATGTTCGCGGGGCCCTTCGCCTTGGGACTAGTTTAAGCTCTCCACCAAATGTAGGGACGATTCAATATACGAATGGCGATTTTCAAGGCTATACTGCTCAAGGATGGCGGTCGTTGACCGGGATTCAAGGGAATGGTGTGGTGAATCAACTGACGTATTGGGCTGATACGAAAACTTTGGCGGGTTCGGATAAATTGGTTTGGGTTAACAATAAATTGGCGGTGGGGACTTCTAATCCCACTGCGCGGTTGGATATCGTGATGGATTCTGGGAGTACCGCTGGGTTGGATGTTCGGTCGGCGACTGGCAGTGCCATGTTGTATGTGACGCAATCCAAAGTCGGGGTGGGGACGTCTTCACCCCAGCAGACCTTGGATGTTAACGGGGTGATCAATGCCTCGAATTACTTAATTAATGGGAAGCCTTTGGGCCAGACGTTTTCAACGGATAGCTTCTGGCTTCGGGAAAATGACAGTCGAATTTACTATGATGCTGGGAACGTGGGGATTGGGACGAACTCTCCTCAGAGTTTGTTGGAGTTGTCTAGCACCGCCAAAGATCCGTCCATCACCTTCGATATCGGGGGTGTTAATTTGTTTACAATGGGGGTTTCTTCCCGTAATACCGATGCCTTTGTGATTGCAAAGGGGGGTAATTTGTCCGTGCCGGTGTTTACCTTCCAAGGTGACCAAATCGGGGTAGGGACCGGACACCCCAGTGCGAACCTGCAAGTGAGTGGGAACTCTGGGGTGGTCTTTTCCGGGGTGTTTGGTTCCGGCACTAGCTTGCCCGAATCTGGCCCTGGTACCAAGTTGATTTGGTATCCTGCAAAATCGGCTTTCCGGGTGGGCCGGGTTCTTAATGATGAATGGGATCAAGCGAACTTAGGGAACTATTCAGTGGGGATGGGATTCAATCCGATCGCAACCGGTGAAGGGTCTGTTGTGGCCGGTGGTTATAAAAATACTGCCCGTGGCAATAACGCCTTTGTGGCTGGTGGGATTAACAACTCGGCTATCGGTGAAAATAGTTTTGCTGCCGGGCATAGTGCTCAGGCGCTTCATCGCGGCAGCTTTGTATGGGCAGATTATACGGTTCCCACGAGTAACTTTTCATCTACTGTTTCCAATCAATTTATTATCCGTGCGGCGAATGGGGTGGGGATTGGGACCTCGAATACGCTAGGTGCTTCGTTGACAGTGGCGCGTTCTGGCGTGGATTATTTGTTCCGTGCCTTTGGACGTGGTGCAAAGCCTGTCATGGTTGTGACCCCCTCAGGAAACGTGGGGATTGGGACAACAGCCCCAGGGAATGCAAAATTAACGGTGATGGGGGGGTCCGTTGGGATTGGGACCTCTGAGCCTCCTGCTACGATGACGATTCGTAATCCCATCGGTTCTACCAAAAATATCATGGTGGTGTATCCCAGTGATGCCACCGGGCAAACGCCTACCGCAGCTTTGGTCATTACCGCTGCAGGTTCTGTTGGGATTGGGGTAACCTCTGGGTATCGTTTTGGCGGGGAGAAACTCACTGTTAATGGTGTGGTTAAAGCGGCCCAATTTTTAGTGGTGGATCCGAATGATCCAAGCAAAACGATTATTATCCAACCTAACCCAGGATCTCCGTGGTCCGTGGATCAAAATAACAATACCTATCGGACGATGGGAAAGGTGGGCATCGGGACCCCGTCTCCAAACTCCTTATTGACCTTGTCTGATCGTGGACCGAGTCACAATATTCCTGCGATTACGTTTGATAGTAATGGGATTCGACGTTATACCATCGGGATTACGCCCAACGCGACGCGTTCGGGATATGTGTTTGTGGTTTCTCCGGGTGGGGCCTTGTCTACGACCCCCTCTTTGACCATTTCGACTTCTAGCGTTGGGATTGGGACCCGGTTGGCTCGTCCACGTTCTGCCTTGGATGTGAGTGGGAACATTTTAGTCTCCGGTAACGTTTTGGTTGCTACTACTAACCCCAATTCTTTGTATCGTGTTCAGGTGGGCGGTGGATTTAATACACGACGGTTGTTTATTGCGGGGACGGAGTTTGTTCCGGTTGTGGATCCCTGGTCTACGAACGGGAGTAACATTTATTACAATGGGGGTAACGTTGGGATTGGGATCTCGAATCCCCAGTATTCCTTGGTCGTTCGTGGGACGGTGTCTGCGAATTCATTGGTTATTTCGCGGCCCATTACGTTAGGTGCAGA
>JAHFCZ010000012.1 GCA_023249285.1 bacterium
TATCCACCGGTGAGTGCTTTGCCTAAGATCATGATGTCAGGGGTAATGGCGGCTTGATTGACGGCAAACAATGATCCTGTTCGACCGAAACCGGTGGCAATTTCGTCACAGATCAACAAAATATCATGTGCTTTACAGAGGGCTTGTGCTTGAACCAAAAAGCTGGGATCGTACATCAAAAGCCCCCCTGCCCCTTGTAGCAATGGTTCGATGATGAGTGCCGCAATCTGATGGGCTTGTTGTTTCAGGATGATTTCCAGGGCTTCAAGGCTGCGCATAAGATTGCGAGCGGGTGAGGGAATGAACTGATGACGGGGTAAAATATCGTGGAAGATAGGGTGCATGCTTTCGATCGGATCTGAAACGGACATGGCCCCCGTGGTATCGCCATGGTAGCCATCTCGGAGGGCAACGAACGTTGATTTTTGTGATTTTCCCTGATTCTTCCAGTATTGGAGGGCCATTTTGAGGGCAACCTCGACTCCGACGGATCCGCTATCTGAAAAGAAAACGTGATTCAGGCCTTCAGGTGTAATTTCTACCAGCGTTTTGGCAAGTGTTTCGGCGCTCTGATGCGTAAGGCCACCGAGCATGACATGTGGGAGTTGGTCGATTTGTGTTTTGAGGGCAGCATTGAGCTCGGGATGGGCATAGCCGTGGATCATGCACCACCAAGAGGAAATGGTGTCGATGAGGGTGCGTCCATCTTCTAAGGTTAGGGTGTGGTTTTGGGCAGATTTAACCCTGAGTGGGGGCGTGGCGGTGGCCATTTGGGTGTAAGGATGCCAGATCATTTCTTGCGCTTGGCCTTGAAAAATTGCGTGAGAATTTGGCTGCATTCAGGGGTGGGAATGAATTGGTAGTCGAGTCGGTGGTTAAACGGCATTTCAAATAAATTGGTTACGGAGCCGGTTCCTCCCCACTTGGGATCGAGGGCCCCGAAGTAAACGGCTTTAAGTCGGGCATGCAGGATTGCACCGGCGCACATCGGGCAAGGTTCGAGTGTGACATACAGGGTGCAGTCCGAAAGCCGCCAGTCTTTTCGTTTTTTCATGGCCTTTTGAAGGGCCAAAATTTCAGCATGCGCGATGCAGTCTTGTTTGGCTTCTTTCAAATTGTGGGCACGGGCAATGACTTTTCCCTCGTGCACAATGACAGCACCGACGGGCACCTCTTCTTTGAGGGCTGCTTTTTGGGCTTCCTTGAGGGCGAGCTTAAGGAAGTGTTGGTGTAAGGCGGTCATGGGGGCTTCCGGTGAAACGTAGGTTAATTGAAGCTCATTTTGATGGCGTTGTTATTGCTATTATCGTCTGAAATGGGGCCGAATTTTTCTTCATAATCCCCAACTTGATGGGAAAGTAATTGCATGAGCTTCTTGGTATTTCCGGGGGTGAGCACAATCCGAGAGCGAATGTTTGCCTTTTGTAATTGGGGTTGGAGGAAGGCAAAATCGAGAATAAATTCTTCGTGGCTATAATTGGAAATGGCGATATTGCAGTATTTGCCTTGGGCAATTTCTGGATCTAGATCAATTTGAATATTGGGCTGGGGGGTGGACTCGTCCATTTTAGGCCCTTTCGAGGTATTCCATGGTTTCCGTGTTGATTTTAATTTGATCCCCTTCTTTGATGAAGCCTGGCGCTTGAATCGTGAGCCCGTTTTCAACCTCAACGGGGCGCAACGATGAGGAGGCGGTGGCTTTGCGGATTTCGGGAGGGGCTGAGGTGACTTTCAGGGTGACGGTTTTGGGGAGCTCGATGCCCACTGGTTTGTCTTGGAAGGTGGTCACAAAATAGCCAGTGCCTTCTTGCAGGAAAATCTTGCCTTCGCCGACCAAGTCTTCTTCGATATGAATTTGGTCAAAGGTTTGGTTGTCCATAAAAATGAGCTGGGTACCGTCAGCGTAAAGATATTGCATTTCTCGCGTGGCTAAATCGGCACGATTGACTCGTTCGTTGGATAAGAAGCGCAGTTCCATGTTTTTACCCGTTGTGAGGTGCTTGAGTTTGGTTTGCATACAGGCATTCCCTTTGCCTGGGGTGCGGTGCATGGTCCAAGTGACACGGTAGAGTTCACTTTCAATGTCGAGAATCATGCCAACTCGGATTTGGGTTGCGTTAATAATCATGGTAAAACGATCTCCTTTTGCTTATTTCGCCGCCTCATTATTCCATTTGGACATCGCTTTGGGAAGCCCTATTTCGAGGCTGTCTTTAAGGGCTTTAACCGCGCGATCTATGATGTCCGGTAGCTCGGCTTCTTCCTGTGTGGAAAAATTTGAGAGGACAAAGCTATCTATTTTTTGCGTACTGGGACGTGGCCCGATTCCAATCCGAAGTTTAGGGAATGCTTGAGACCCGAGTAATTGAGTCATGGATCTGGCGCCGTTATGGGTACCTGGGCTGCCGCCTTCCCTGAGGCGAATAGAGCCAAAGGGGAGATCAAAATCATCATAGATGGCCCAGATTTCAGGGACCGTGAGTTTGTAAAACGACAGGACTTTCTGTGCCGTTTCACCCGAAAGATTCATGAAGGTTTGGGGCTTGAGCAATTTGACGGCCTGGGTGCCTATTATGCCTTCGAACACATCAGCTTTAAACTTGCTGCCTTTGGCACTGAAATTCCAGGCCGAGACACAGGCATCGATGACACGAAACCCAACGTTATGACGATTTTTAAGGTAAGTAGTGCCTGGATTTCCAAGGCCGACGATTGCAATCATAGCTTAAAGTTACCAGTGAATTTGGCTGAAAACAACGGGAGTGTTTAATTTTAATTTGTCGAATAACCTTGATTTACGCTACGATAAGGGCTTCTTGATTGACCTTATATTGAACTTGAGGAGACGCACTCGTGACCGATAACCCAGAGCATCTTGAGTATAATGACCGTGTTGGTGATTTGCTCCGCGAAAAGGAAAAACCTGCGTTTAGTTGGGCCTCAACTGCATCGTTGATGGCTGCGATTATTACGGTTGCGATCGTGGGATTAGTGGGTGCCTTTTTTATCGGAAAAACGTTGTTTAGCTCTCAGCGCCGTTCGGTTCCTCGCTCTCAAATTGTGGTGACGACTGTTCCTTTACCGCCTGCTCCTGAGGCGGTGCCTGTTGCGCCAAAACCTGTTCCTCAATCTGAGCCCAAAACTCTTTTAAAAGAAACCCCCAAACCCGAGGCTAAACTAAAGCCCAAAACAGAAGCTAAGCCTGTGATTAAAAATGCTGCGCCTAAAGCTGAAGTGAAGGCTGAGGTTAAACTAAGACCCTTGTCGTATAAGTTGATCTTAGGTTCTTTTGAGACCCGAGCCGAGGCAAAGGCTTTTCAAGAGGCATTGAAGGCGAAGGGAATAAGCACCTACTTATGGGTGGAATCGATGCCGACTGGAATGCTCATGATTTATGTTCAAGGGGCGGCTTTTTCTTCCAAATCTGAGGCAGAAACTGCCCAAAAAGCCTTTGAGAAAAAAGGACTTTCGCCTTTTGTTTTGAAACGGTAAATGGGCCAAAGTTGCCTCTTTTTAGCCTCGCAATCGCCAAGACGTGCCGAGTTGCTGCACCAGTGGGGTGTTCCATTTGAAGTGATTGAGAATCGCTTGCTCACGGAATCTTTGCCCGAGTCCGGGTCTTTATCACAGCTACGGAAGCGGTTACGGCGGTTGGCAACCCTGAAGGCGAGGGCATCAGGGGCTGGATACTCAGGGATTGTCTTGGGTGCGGATACGATTGTCGTGCATCGTCGACGTGTCTTGGGGAAGCCCCGTGATTTAAAAGAGGCGGCCTTCATGTTAAGCTGTTTGTCTGACTCATGGCATCAGGTGTTATCCGGGGTGTGTCTTTGGGATACCCGTACCCGATTGTTAAGGTCGTTTTGTGTGGGTGCTGGGGTCCGTTTTAGGACGTTGTCATCCGCGCAAATTGAAGCGTATATTTCCGATTATGAGGTTCTGGATAAGGCCGGCGGATATGCGATTCAAGAGATTGGTAACGAATTTGTGAGTCAAGTACGCGGATCTTATTCAACAGTCGTTGGGCTTCCTGAATATCCGCTCAAATATTATCTTAGGCAATGGGGAGTATCCACACGATAACATGGCTATGTTTGATTTTCTGCTAAAACGGTTTTCGAAGGATATGGGGATTGATTTGGGGACGGCGAATACCGTCGTTTTTGTGCGTAATGAAGGCATCGTGATTCGAGAGCCGTCTGTCGTGGCGATTGAAAAGTCTTCCAAGGCGGTGATGGCCATTGGGAATGCGGCGTATGATATGGTTGGGAGAACCCCAGGTAATATTATTGCGGTTCGACCGATGAAGGATGGTGTGATTGCCGATTTTGATATCACCCAAAAAATGGTCAGCGCCTTTATTAAACGGGCCTGCAAAGGCCGTTGGACGAAGCCTCGGGTGCTCATTGGTGTGCCTTGGGGGATTACTGATGTTGAAAAGCGGGCGGTTTTGGATGCGGCGCATCAAGCTGGTGCCCATGAGACTTTTTTGATTGAAGAGCCCATGGCGGCTGCTTTAGGGGCTGGGATTAGTGTCACAGAGCCTGAAGGCAACATGATCATTGATATTGGTGGGGGCACTACAGAGGTGGCTGTGATTGCCTTGGGTGGCATTGTGACCTGTAAGTCGATCCGAATTGCGGGCAATGAATTTGACGAAGCGATTGTGGCGCATTGCCGCAAAAATTATAACTTATTGATCGGCGAACGTATGGCTGAGCGCGTTAAAATTGATATCGGCTCTGCCTACCCCTTTGAAGAAGAAAAAGATGTTATTGTGCGTGGTCGGGATATGGTCAGTGGGTTGCCTCGGACCTTTACCCTCTCTTCTTACGAAATTCGAGATGCCTTGTCTGAGCCCTTAACTGCTGTGGTAGATACCCTGCGATTGACCTTGGAAAAGACCCCCCCTGAGCTTTCTGCAGATATCATGGATCGTGGGATCGTTATGGCCGGCGGCGGTTCGTTACTGCATGGCTTGGATCAATATCTGATGTCTGAAACAGGGATTCATGTCCGACGTGCGGAGGATCCCCTCTCTTGTGTCGCGATTGGGACTGGAAAGATTTTGGAATTGCCCGCCCTTAAATTATTAATGGGCTAACAATTTATTGGGATTGAATGGCTCTGAGCGCCCCGTCCCAGAGGCTCAGACGTGCTTGAAGTGCTTCTTGGACGGCCTGCGTAGCATCTTCCCATTTCTGGGTGTCATCTTTGCATAATGCGCTGAGCATATGGTAGGCCATTTGGGCGTGTTTTTCGTCTTCTTCGGTGTGACGATCTAGGTAATAATTGAAGGTGTATAGTTCTTTCGGGAACTGATTTTTGAGGCTGCTGGTCATGGCCATAAACATGTCTGGAATGAGGCCTTCTCGGGCTATAGCAAATACGGCGGCAATTTCGTGGATGGGGGCTTTATCGATTAAATCCCAGGTGTTTTTGAGAAAGGCATGGACTTCTTCTGGCAGAGGCATGTTGCTCATGACGGTTTTGAAGGGTTGTCCTTCGCGAATCGCGGCCATCATCTCTTCGATGGATTGTGTATTGGCGCCACATTCTTTCATGCCCCGCAAATAGAGCTCAAAGTGACTGATGGGATGTCCGTTTTGGTCTAAGTCGGATTCTTCACACAGTACAATTTGGTTCATCAGGCGGCGTGACATGGGATCTGCCGTGGGTAGCCATGGGAGTGTGACCCCGGTGAGCTTACGTTGTAGGCTTTTTAAAAGCGACATGAAGTCCCAAACGGCATATATATGGAAATTCATAAAATTCTGAACGTCTTTGAGGCTATGGATGTTTTGGTAAAGCGGATGGCTGATAATTTTATTTTTTAGGGGCTGGGTTTTGGCTTGGAGTGTGGCAATGCCGGTGTGGATGACGAGGCCTTGGGGTTCGGTGTTCATACTGGTATTCCTTTCAGAACGTTGGTGGTTGCGTCGGTGATTTTAATCGAGATGTACGCCCCTGCTTTATAGGGACCCGCAGGAAAAATGACGATTTTATTGGCATCATTTCGGCCTTTGAAATCGTCGGGGCTTTTTTTGCTGCTTTCTTGTTCAATTAAAACCTCATGGATTTCACCGACATGGGCCAGGTTTTTTTGGTGGGAGATGGCACGTTGGACATCATTAAGTCGGATGGTCCGTCTTGCTTTTTCTTCTGCGGAAACGTCATCTGGGTATTTACGGTCTGCCAGGGTATTTTGGCGGGGTGAATACTTGAAAATAAAGGCAAAATCAAATTGGGAGGCCTCGACGACTTTGACGGTATCTTCAAACTCTTCATCGGTTTCGCCGGGGAACCCGACAATGATGTCAGTAGAAACGGCAATATTGGGGATAATTTCTCGGGCTTGGGCAACCAAATTCAAAAATTCGGCTTGCGTATAAGTGCGGTTCATTTTGTCCAAGATTCGGTTACTTCCAGCTTGGAGGGGCATGTGAACTTGCTTACAGATATTGGGGCGTTCAGCCATTAGTCTCAGGAGTTTAATGGGGAAGTCTTTGGGGTGGGGGGAGGTGTAGCGAATCCGTTTGATCCCCTTTACGTCACTGACCATTTTCATGAGATCTGTAAAATCTGAGTCTTCATAGCGATAAGAGTTCACATTTTGCCCGAGTAGCGTGACCTGGGTGAACCCTTCTTGGACCAATTTTTCGACTTCTTGGACAATGTTATGTGGGTCACGGCTGCGTTCACGACCACGGGTATAAGGTACGACGCAAAAGCTGCAAAAATTATTGCAGCCGCGCATAATGGCGAGCCAGGCATTGACCCCGTCTTTGCGGGTTGGGGTAATGTCGGAGTAGGTCTCAAATTCAGACAAAGTGACATCAAAGCTTTTTTGGCCTTGTTGGCTGACTTCGTGGATGAGTGTGGGGAGCTGTTTGTAGCTGTCAGGCCCGGCAATAAAATCAATCCCCAAATGCGGATCGTCCAGGAGTGCTTTTCTGAAATTAGTGGCCATGCAGCCCAAAATACCAATCAAGACCGGTTTGCCTTGACGTTCGTGGCGAATCTCGTGGATACGACCGTAAATCTTGCGGTTTGCATTTTCACGGACCGAGCAGGTATTGAGCATGACGATGTCGGCCTGGCGTTCTTCTTTGACCAAGGTATAGTCTTGTTGCGTCAAAATGGTTTTCACGAGCTCGGTATCGTACTCGTTCATTTGACACCCGTAGGTTTCGATAAAGATTTTGTTAGCTTGCATACGCAATCCCATTTTCCACGCGTTCTAGTGTAACGGGTTTGAGCGTATTTTTTAAGTCCTCGTTGCTTTTAAATTTTACTTTGATGTAGTGCTCCGTGGTGCCGGACCAGTAGCCGTTTTTGTGATATTCAAAGAGGACGGGTACAGTTTGGCCTATAAATTGGGTATAAAATGCCGTTTGTTTTTGATGGCTAAGTTGGCGTAAGACTTCAGAACGCCTGGCAATGATGGCGGGCGGGACTTTGTCCGGGAGCTTGGTTGCACGGGTGAGGCTGCGTTCAGAGTAGGAGAAAACGTGGAAATAGCTAAATGGCAGTGTGTTTAGAAGCGAGACCGTTTCGTCAAAATGCGTGTCGGTTTCGCCCGGAAACCCCACAATGACGTCGGTACCTAATCCGAGTACGGGGACCTTTTGGGTGGCTTGGTTGACGAAGTGGACATACTCTTGGGTGTTGTAATGCCGTCTCATCCCCTTTAAAACGTCATCTGAGCCACTTTGGATGGGAAGGTGGAGGTATGCGCAGACGGGAGAGTTGGGGTCTGCCATTTTGGCGATAACGGCGCTTGCAACGGTGGTCGGTTCAATGGAAGAAATGCGGATACGTTCAAGTCCTGGGATGGCTTCCAACCCGTCGAGGATGTCGATGAGGGTTTTGCCACTGTTGTCGTAGGTCCCCAGATTGATGCCGGTTAGAATGAGCTCTTGGTGGCCAGCCTTGACCAGGGCTTGGGCTTCCTCGAGACTGTTTTGGAAGTCCCGACTGCGTGCTGGGCCTCGGGCAAAGGGAATGATGCAAAAGCTGCAATAAAAATCGCAGCCGTCTTGGATTTTGAGATTAGCTCTCACGTGGTGGGTATCTACGCCAACCGTGTGGCTGGTGAATGGGTCACGGGTGAGTTTGGTCACGTTGAGAATCGGATTCTCGTGATCGATGGTCTCCACAATGGTGGTAGGAAGGCTCATTTTTTCGTGATTGCCGATGACCCAGTGCACATTGGGGAGCTCGAGGAGCTTTTCTTTGAGAACTTGAGACTGACAGCCGATGAGTGCAATTTTGGTGCTGGGATTCAGTTTTCGGGCCTTGTTGATCAGGCGGCGTGTGTCTGTGTCCCCATTTTCGGTGACGGTGCAGGTGTTGATCACCACGACGTCGGCAGATTCCTGAAACGGAACCACCTCAAAGGTATTCGAAAACCCCTGAATCAATGTGGCTGTTTCAGCTTGATTGAGTCGGCACCCTTGGGTGAAAAAGGAAATGCGACGTTGGACCATTTTTTAGACTTCAATGACACCGACTATTTCTGAAAATTCTTCTTTGAGTCGGTTTTCAATGCCCATTTTAAGGGTTAATGTGGCACTGGGGCAGGAGCTGCAAGCGCCTTGAAGGTGGAGGGATACGATTCCATCTTCATAGCCATAAAAGATGATATCGCCACCGTCCATGGCCACAGCTGGACGAATTTCTTGGTCTAAAATTTCCTTGATGCGGGTTTCGATTTCAGAGTTCCCGTGGGCATTGCTAGACAAGAGGCTAGTATCGACCAATGTGCCGCCCTGCCCAATCACGGATTTTAAGGTGGTGGTGATGGGCTCGGCAAGACTGGCCCAATCGACTTGGGTACTCTTGGAGACAGATACAAAGTTAACCCCAATTAAAACGCCAGTGACGCCATTGATCTCAAATAGGGCTTTCGCAAGCGGTGATGTTGCGGCTTTTTCGGGGTTGGTGAAATCGATGCTTCCAGACTCAATAAGTAATTGGCTGAGCATAAATTTTAGAGTGTGCGGATTGGGGGTGATTTGGGCAGAAATGGTGAGTTCTGACATAATGGACTCCTTATTATTCGGTCGTGACCTGACCTTCGCTAGATTGTAGTGCATCTTCAAGCGCTCGCCAAATCAGAGCGGCGCATTTGACCCTGGCGGGGAATTTTTTAACGCCTTCAAATATGGCTAATCGGCCCAGTGCTTTTTTGGCATCGGTTGCCTGATCCTGCGTGACGAGTGTGATAAAATGATCTTTTAGGGTTAGGGCTTCCTGGACGCTTTTGCCCTTTAGCGTGCTACTCATTAGGGAGGCACTGGCTTTGGAGATGGCGCAGCCTGAGCCTTCGAATCGGATGTCCTCAATCCGGTCTTTGGTGATGATTAAGTCTACCCAGTAATCGTCACCACAAAGGGGGTTTTTCCCGTGGGAGGCATGGGTGCAAGGTGACAGACGCCCAAAATTTCTCGGGTTTTTATTGTGGTCTAAAATGACGTCTTGATAGAGCTGATCGAGATGACTCATTTGAAAATGGTCCGGACTTTTTCAATAGCGGCGACTAAACGATCGACATCGGCACTCGTATTATACACCCCAAAAGAAGCCCTGGCTGTGGCGGGGATTTGGAAATGCTGCATCACCGGTTGTGCACAGTGATGGCCTGCCCGAATGGCAATATTTTCGGCATCTAAAATAGTCCCAATATCATGGGGGTGAATCCCTTCCATGATGAAGGAAATAACGGCTGCTTTTTGGGCAGCGGTGCCAATAATTTGGAGGTCGGGAATCGCTTGAAGGGCTTGGGTGGCTTGGATCAGTAGCGCTTCTTCGTGGCGATGAATCTCTAAAAACCCGATGCCTTGGAGATACTCTAGCGCGGGTTTAAGGGCAATGATTTCAGCGATGGGGGGGGTGCCAGCCTCAAATTTTTCTGGGAGCTGGGCAAAAGTCGTATAACCTTGGGTCACTGTTTCCACCATGTCTCCCCCAAATTGATAGGGCGGCATGGCCTTAAGTAATGCTTTTTTTCCGTACAAGACCCCAATTCCAGTCGGACCGTAGCACTTGTGTCCTGAGAAGCAATAAAAATCACAGTCTAGGGCTTGGACATCAATTTGAACGTGGGATGCCGCTTGTGCACCATCGATGAGGACTTTTGCGCCGACTGCTTTGGCCATTGGGATGAGGATTTCGATTGGATTAATGGTGCCCAAGGCGTTGGAGACGTGGCTGAGTGCCAAAAGGCCTACATTGCGTTCTTTGATCATCTTTTGCGCAGCTTCTAGGTCGATTTCCCCACGATCATTGATGGGAATAAACTCAAAACCTAGGCCTTTTTCTTTGGCAATTTGTTGCCAGGGGACCCAGTTGGCATGGTGGTCGAGCTCGGTGACTAAAATGGTTTGGCCAGGTTTAAGTTGTGTGGCCGCAAAGGATCTGGCCACCAGATTAATGGCTTCTGTGGTGCCACGGGTGAAGATGATTTCCTCGACGTGTTGGGCATTCACAAACCGCTGTGTGGCAAGGCGTGAGTCGTCTACTTTTTGCGTGGCAGCTTGACTGAGTTGATAAACTCCCCGATGAATGGTGGCATAGTCGTTTTGATAAAATTGGGTGAGGCAGTCGATAACAGATTTTGGCTTTTGGGTTGTGGCGGCATTGTCCAGGTAAATGAGATCCGGATGATGCTCAAAAATCGGGAAGTCGTATTTACGCATAGAGCAAGTGGCGGTATTTCGCCGGATCCAATTGTGCGGGAATAATGTCGAAAATTTCGTCCATAAAGCCTTGAATTAGAATGTGGTTGGCTTGATCTTCTGAAAACCCACGGGATTGGAGATAAAAGCGTTGTTCTTCGTCCAATTGTCCGACAGTAGCACCATGCGAACATTTCACATCATCCGCAAAAATTTCGAGTTGGGGTCTGGCAATGGCACGCCCTTTATCGGAGAGGATGAGGTTGTGATTAAATTGGTTCGAGTCCGTTTTTTGGGCCTCAGATTTGACGTGGACCAATCCTTGGAACTCTGACACGGCCTGATCTTCAATAATGCGTTTGAAAAATTGGGTGGCATTGGTATTGGGCTGGTGATGAATGAGGTGCGTATGGGTGGTTAATTTCTGTTGCCCAGTCAGGCGCGCAATGCCAGAGAGATTGGCATTAATCCCCTCCCCTTTGAATTCAACCTGAATATTTTGGGTTGCTTCTTCGATATGGTGGCTGATCCAAATTGCTTTCAACGTGGCACCTTCGTCGAGAATAAATCGGGTATTGAGGGTGGTGTTGCCGCTTTGGACGAAGAGAATGGTGTAAGATCCCCCAGCTTTGATATGCGCTTCAATCGTTTGGTCTTGGTCGACTTGGACGACGCGGGTGTGCTCGGTTTCTTTTTCAATGAGGTGCGGGTGGAGCATCAGCCAACACTTTCTAGGAGCCACTCATACCCTTTTTCTTCGAGCTGAAGTGCGAGGTCTTTATCTCCAGATTGGATAATTTTTCCGTTCGCCATCACGTGCACAAAGTCAGGGATGATGTGATTGAGGAGTCGTTGGTAGTGGGTGATCATTAGGATCGCGTTATCGGGGCTTTTAAACGTGTTGACGGCATTTGCGACGATTCTTAATGCATCAATGTCGAGACCGGAATCGGTTTCGTCTAGAAGGGCAAAACCGGGGTTGAGGACCAACATCTGTAGGATTTCGTTTCGTTTCTTTTCGCCGCCTGAAAAGCCGTGGTTGACGGATCTTTCCAAGAAATCCGAATCCATTTCAACAAGGGCCAATTTTTCTTGGATAAGCTCATCAAATTCAAGTGGATCGAGCTCAGGTTTCCCGTGATATTTGAGTTTGGCGTTATAGGCGAGTCTTAAGAAATTGGCATTGTGAACGCCGGGAATTTCAGTGGGATATTGGAAGGCCAAAAATAGCCCTTTGAGGGCACGTTCTTCGGGTGCAAGCTCAAGAATGTTTTCGCCATTGAGGAGGACTTCTCCTTCGGTGACGGTGTAGGCCGGATGCCCGGCAATGACCTTGGATAACGTGCTTTTTCCCGAGCCATTGGGGCCCATAATGGCGTGCACTTCGCCGGATGAAATGGTCAGGTTGACCCCAGATAAAATGGGGGTTTCGTCGATCGCGGCATGTAGATTTTTAATCTCGAGTTTCATACTTAATTCCTTGATTTTCCTTGGGTAGTTTGATTTTAGGTTAACCGACAGAGCCTTCAAGCTTCAGGCCGAGTAGTTGCGTGGCTTCAACGGCAAATTCGGTGGGGAGTTCTTTGAAGACGTCTTTGCAAAACCCGCTTATGATCATGGACATGGCCTCTTCAGGGGCAATGCCACGTTGTGCCGCGTAGAACATTTGGTCTTCTGAGATTTTAACTGTGGTGGCTTCGTGGCCCACGGTCCCTGTCCCATTTCGCACATCGATGGTGGGGAAGGTATTTGCGCTACACAAATTACCAATTAACATCGAGTCACATTGGGTGAAATTATTGGCGTTGATGGCGGATTTGTTCATCTGCACCAACCCGCGATAGGTATTATGGGATTTCCCGGCGGAAATACCTTTGGAAATAATCGTGCTCTTGGTATTTTTGCCGATGTGAATCATCTTGGTGCCCGTGTCGGCCTGCTGGAAATGATTGGTCAGCGCGACTGAATAAAACTCGCCTACGGATTCTTCGCCGATCAGCACGCAGCTGGGGTATTTCCAGGTAATGGCGGAGCCCGTTTCGATTTGGGTCCAAGAGATTTTGGATTTTTTGCCTAAGCATTTCCCGCGTTTGGTCACAAAATTATAGATGCCACCCTTGCCGGTTTTAGCGTCACCTGCATACCAGTTTTGGACGGTGGAATATTTGATTTCGGCGTTATCCAAGGTGACAAGCTCTACAACGGCCGCATGGAGTTGGTTGGTGTCAAATTTGGGGGCGGTACAGCCTTCCAAATAACTCACGTAGCTGTTTTCTTCGCAGACAATCAACGTACGCTCGAATTGACCGCTGTCTTCGGTGTTGATCCGGAAGTACGTGGAAAGCTCCATCGGAGAGATGGTGTTTTTGGGGATGTAAACAAAGGAACCCTCGGTGAAGACGGCTGAGTTGAGGGCGGCGAAGTAGTTGTCTGTAAAGGGAACTACGGAGCCGAGATAGGTTTTAACAAGCTCTGGATATTTTTCAATGGCCTCGGATAAGGGGCAAAACACAACACCGGCATCGAGAAGCTTTTTCTTGTAAGTGGTGGCGACGGAGACGCTGTCAAAAATGGCGTCTACGGCCACGTTTGCCAGTTTTTTTTGCTCCATTAAGGGAATGCCTAGCTTTTCAAAGGTACGCAGAATTTCAGGATCGACGTCATCCAGGCTATCCAGTTTCTTTTTGGCTTTAGGGGCTGCATAGTAATGAATATTTTGGTAATCGATTTTGGGGTAATTGACATTGGCCCAGGTGGGTTCGGTCATGGTTAGCCAATGACGGAAGGCTTTGAGCCGAAATTCGAGAATGAATTCCGGCTCATTTTTCATCTTGGAGATATAACGAACGATGCCTTCGCTTAAGCCTTTGGGTGCGATTTCGGATTCAATGTCTGTCTTAAATCCAAATTTATATTCGCGGGAGGTGAGTTCATTTAAAAGAGATTGACTCATAGCATCATCCTTTATTAATTTCAGCCAGAGTAGCTTCTTCAAGTAGGGTATCAATTTGAGTTTGAATGTCGCGTAGTTTACTTTTCAGTTTGCAATGACTGCTTAAGGTGCAGCTATCATGATTGGCTAAGCAGTCGGATAATCGTGTGGGGCCATCAATCACATCTACAATCATTTTAAGGTTAAGGGTGTCCGGGGTTTTTAAAAGTTGAATTCCCCCGTTTTTACCTTGTTTGGTTTGGATTATGCCGGCTTTGTTGAGGCTTTGAACCAGTTTAGAGAGATTGTTGTACGGGATGTGAAGTAGGTCTGCCAACTGTGGCATTGTTAGGGATTTTTTTTCGGTAGATAAGTAAAGGACAACGCGCATGGCGAAGTCGGCAGATTTGGTGATACGCACAAAAAAAGAGTCTCCAAAGAAGTATAACTAGGGGGTAGTGTACTTGTTTAGAGACTCTTTGGCAAGGGTATTACCGAATTGCGGAGGTGCTCAGTGCTTGTGTTGTTACATATTGATCGATTGGAATCGGTCTCCCTTGTGTATCGAAGACATAGATTTTGAAGGATAATTTTCCTCTATTGTCTTGTGCTACTTGGAATATACCCACTACCTTTCCATCACGCTTGAGTTTCCCCGCGAAGATATTGGTGCTATCTGCCTCGCCTTGGATGGTAGTTAGTGTTGCATTGTTTCCAAGTGGTGTTTCTATAATATCTCCGCTAAGCCGTTTTGTGAGCCTCAATTCATAGCTGTATTCTTTGCCAGTGGTTTTATTTCGGACGGTAAATTGGCCAGGCATGTCTAGTGAAGTGATAGCCTTCATGGTTCTCCAATTCCAGTATTCGATGGAACGCGAGTTTGTGATTTCAAATACTCCGATGGGCTCTGCATTGGGATTGAGAAGGGGGTTGTCGGTGGTGTAAAAGCGGACCCTTGCATACTGAGTTGTGTTGGAACTTTCTTCAATGCTTTCCCTCCAGTAGTAGGACGCATTGAGATAGGTAGTCGTTGTATCTGAAATTTGGTTTTCTATGTATGTGATAAAGCTTTGCCCGGCTCTAGTGCCTGTTTTGGTGTGTGAGTGTGTGTATGAAATAAGAGTATTGCTAGATGAGGTTACCACGCTTTTGGATAGGGATTGGGTTCTAAATAGGGGGTCTCCATTGGGGTCCTTAAACTCATCTGAGCTTGTAATGTAGCCATCCGCATCAGGGGCTGACGTCTCAAATGGTGAAAAAGAGTGTCCATTTTTTCGGATGGTAAATTTTCCAAATAGAGATTGAGGTGTCTGCCCTACTTCTGTCGGAGAGATAACGGAAGACTCATTAAGTTGCTTAAGGGCTTGATTTTCATCTAGGGGTAAGGCGGCTACAGATTCATTGCTGTTCACGATACCTGAAATGGCCTTGGCCAAGGTTGGGTTACTGGTGACTTGGAGGGGGATGGCTATCAGAGTGGTTCCGCTGCTGGAATTTTCCGTACTTGACGTCACCCTTCCACAACCTGTTAATGTTAGGAGAGTAAGTCCCAATGCAAATACATAGGTAGCTAATTTTTTCATGATTCAACCTTCTTTGTTTGGATTTCGTTATTAAAAAAATGATGGCTTTTAGAATAGGCTATAAAATCAATCGCATGTGATACTAACTTGATTTTTTTATTGTGTCAACTAATTTTATTAAAAATTTATTAAAATGGTTAATCTTATTGTGATAGAATAGAGTACTATGCTTAACTCTCGCCCTACCCTCTCTCGCATGGTGCCTTACGTGCCGGGGAAATCCATTGCGCAAGTCCTGCCGTTGGTCGAAGTTGAATTGCCAATTTTAAAGCTGGCTTCTAACGAAACCCCGTTGGGATGTCCCATTCAACTTAGTGAATTGGCGCCTTATTTTGAAACGATCCACCATTATCCTGGGGAATTGCCCGCGGCACTGCGTGAACGCTTGGCCCGCCATTGGGGGATTTCTGATGCCCATTTTGTATTGGGTAATGGGTCTGATGAAGTCATTGGATTTGTCGCGATGGCCTACTTGAACCCGGGGGAGCAGGTGATTAGCTCGGCTTGCACCTTTTCTGAGTATCGATTTGCGACCTATTTATTGAATGGCGACTACCGGGAAATCCCACTTTGTTCGGATTGGCATCATGATTTGGACGGGATTCTGGGCGCAATTACACCCCAAACACGACTCATTTATTTGGCTAATCCGAATAACCCGACAGGGCTCACGATTCCGGTTGCGGAGCTCGACTCCTTTTTGGCACGTGTGCCCGCTTCGGTTATGGTGATTTTGGATGAAGCCTATGGGGAGTTTGTACCTCAAGGCGAACTTTTAAATCCGGTTGCTTTAATTCAAAAACATTCAAATGTGGTGGTTCTCAGAACTTTTTCAAAATTATATGGCATGGCCGGATTTCGGGTGGGGTATGCTATTGCAGCGCCTGAGGTGTGTCACGAACTTCGTAAAGTAGCGGCTCCTTTTAATGTCAATTCTTTGGCGTTGGCTGCGGCGCGATTGGCGTTGGATAAAACAGATTTTGTGTCTGAATCGCTACGCTTAAATGCTTTGGGTCGTGCCTATTTTTATGCGCAATTGGATGAAATGGGCTTGGATTATTTGAAATCTGGGGCGAATTTTGTGTGTATTTTTACAGATATTGAGGCGTCTATTCTGACTGCTGCCTTGATTAAACAAGGTATTATTGTGCGGGGGTTAACGAGCTTTGGGATTCATGATGGTATTCGTGTGACGATTGGCTTGCCGGATCAAAATGAACGATTTTTTAAGACGTTTAAACTAATTTTGAAGAGGATTTCCGGATGAGCCAAACCACAATGTTAACGACTCCTTTATATCAAACGCATCAGGACATGAAGGCAAAATTAGTGCCCTTTGGTGGCTATTGGTTGCCCGTCTGGTTTACGTCTTTGAAAGAAGAGCATTTGGCGGTGCGACAAGATGTGGGGATTTTTGATATCTCCCATATGGGTGTGTTACAGCTTTCGGGGCCTGAGGTGATGGCTTTTACGCAGCGTTTGTTTTGTAATGATGTTCGAAAAACTGCCGGTGGGAAAATGGTGTATGGCATGATCCTCAATGAACAGGGTGGGATTTTGGATGATGTGATGGTGGGAGAGTTAGGCGAGGATGTTTTAATGGTCGTGAATGCCGCCAATAAATCCAAAATCTTGGCTTGGATTGCAGCGCATAATCCGGGATCGATTGCGGTTAAGGATCTCAATGAAACTTTTGGGTTTGTTGCGATTCAGGGGCCCTATGCTGTCTCAAAATTAGAGTCGGCCTTGGGGATTCCTTTGTCCCAAAACCCTCGGTTTTCAGTACGTGAATTTACGGCACTAGGCGGGACAGGCCTTGCGCTTCGAACGGGGTATACTGGCGAAGATGGATTTGAATTGGTGTTTCCGGCCGAGAAAATGGCTGAGGTGTGGAGGGCCTGTGTGAATGCCGGGATTCGCCCCTGTGGATTAGCGGCACGGGATACCTTGCGTTTGGAGGCTGGATTGCCCTTGTATGGCCTAGAATTGCGGGAAGATTTAACCCCGTTGATGACCCGCTATCAATGGGTAATAAAATGGGAGTGTGATTTTATAGGACGAGAGGCTTTATTGGTTCAAAAAGACAAGCCTCAAACTTGGGTCACAGTGGGCTTGGCAATGCAGGATCGCATGATTGCAAGATCCCATTATGCAATTCGAGAAGGCGGTGAAGTGACGTCTGGAACCCTGTCTCCGAGCTTGGATAAGCCGATCGCGATGGCCTTGGTAAAGCCTGAATTTTCTGCATTGGGTTCTGTGGTTCATGTTGAGATTCGGGGAGCGTTTTATCCCGCAACGATCGTGGAGGTTCCCTTCAAATGAAATCTGCCCTCATCATTTTGGCCAATGGCTTTGAGGAAGTTGAGGCAATTGCGGTGATTGATGTGTTGAGACGGGGGAAGGTTCATGTGAAATTAGCCGGGTTACACGGGCTTTGGGTGCCCAGTGCGCGGCATGTCATAATTCAAGCGGATGCCCAATTGGCGGATGTTCAGGACCAACTGTTTGATGCAGTGATTTTGCCCGGTGGAGAGCCTGGCACCACAGGGTTAGAAGAAAGTCCGCTGGTGGCGGAGATTCTCAATCGACATGTCCATGCGCAAAAATGGATTGCAGCGATTTGTGCGGCACCCCGAATTTTGAATGGGTTGGGGTTATTGGATGGGCGACGAGCGACTTCATTTCCTGGGACTAAATCTGCCATGAATCGATGTACCTATATCGAGCAGCCTGTGGTTAAAGACGGCCACTTTATTACGTCGCGTGGTCCGGGAACGGCTTTGAAATTTGGATTGGAAATAGTGGCGGCACTGACGTCGGAGGAAGACGCTGCGGCGATTGCCTCTGCCATGTTGGTGGCCTGATGGATTATCGCGCTGCATTGCCCAAGCGAAATCGTGATGCCCATAAGGGGCAGTGTGGCCGTATTGGGATCATTGCGGGAACACGTATGCCTGGGGCTGCGGTTTTGGCTGCATTGGGAGCGCTTCGGGTTGGTGCTGGATTTGTGTATGTGATTTCGGATCATCCCCATGCAGCGATGATGGCCATTCGATATCCGGAATTAATTGTGTTGAGCTCTAAAGATCCTTGGCCTGAATTGGATGCGGTTGTCGTGGGGCCAGGGTTGGGTGAGATGGATGATGCGCTTTGTTCCAGATTATTAAAATTATCTTGTCCATTTGTGGTGGATGCGGATGCCTTGGTCGCAGAGTTTTTAGCTCGCTTGATCCCACATCGGGCTGTGTTGACTCCCCACCCTGGAGAATTTTCGAGACTTTGGGGCCCAGTCGGTGAAGATCGTGTGCTCAGTGCACAACGTGCCGCACGTCAGTCTCGTCAGGTGGTCCTCCTCAAAGGAGCGGGGTCAGTGGTTGCTGATGGGACCCATACGCATGTGAATCCAACAGGGAATGCGGGAATGGCGACTGCTGGTGCAGGCGATGTTTTGGCGGGAGTCATTGGGGGATTTCTAGGGCAAGGCTTAACCTTATGGGATGCGGCTATGTTGGGGGCGTATTGGCATGGCGTTGCGGGGGATCTTGCTTTTCAAAAATATGGGAATGGTTTAATTGCGAGTGATATTGCGTTATTCGTAGCGCAGGGCATCAATGGGGTTGAGCTGCGCGGCTTTTCGGGCCGGCCAGAGGCCGAATCCAATACCGATGCTGGCCGAGAAGAAAAAGGATAGCATCAGGGCCATCGGTGAAATGGCAACGGCCCAGCCTGCAATTTGGCCCAGGAGCAAGGTAATCCCACAGCCTAAGAGTATGCCCAAAACGCCCCCCATGCTACTAATGACCACGGATTCAATCAAAAATTGAGCGAGGATGTCTTTGGGTGTCGCGCCAATGGCCTTTCTGAGGCCGATTTCGCGGGTTCTTTCAGTGACGGATACCAACATAATGTTCATGATGCCGATGCCCCCTACCAGTAAGGAAATGCTGGCAATGATCGCAAGGAGGAGTGACATGGTTTTGCTCGTGGCACTGAGGGTTTCTTGAATTTCTGCGAGGTTGCGTATTTCAAAGGTTCCGTTTTTTTTAGGATCCACACGATGGCGTTGCATCATTAAGTTAATAACGGTGCTTTGAACGGAGTCAATGGCGGTGGGGTCACTGACTTCAATATCGATACTGTTGATAAATTCTTTTCCTAAAACACGCTTCATGGCTGTGCTAATGGGAATCATTACCACATCGTCCTCATCTCTGAAGCTAGTGGCCCCTTTTTCGGGTAAAACACCAATAATTTGAAAGCGAATTCGATTCAGTTTGATATAATCTCCTACCGGGTTTTTATAGGTGTTATCGCTATTTTCACCGTAGAGTTTTTTAAGAACACTGACGCCGATGACCACGACTTTTGCACGGCTATCTATTTCTTCTGAGGTGAAAAATCGGCCCAGCGTCGGTTTTGCTGCTCGCATTTCGGCATAGGTGGGTAAGGTCCCAATGAGTTGGGTGGAATAATTTTGGTTACCCGCTTCTACTTGGACCCGGCCACTGACAGAGGGTGAAGTGCGCTTTACATTGAGGAGGCCTTGAATGGATTGGTTGTCTGGGAGGGTGAGCTTGGCGGTGGCCCCCGCCCCGAGATTCACACCCATGGATTGGGCGGATCCCATACGAAGTGTGAGGAGATTGGACCCTAAAGAGGCTAGCCGGTCCTCAATGGCGGTTTGTGCCCCCTTCCCGAGTGCGAGCATTGCAATGACGGCGGCAACGCCGATAAAGATCCCCAGAACGGATAAAAAGGACCGGAGTTTATTATTGATCAATGACAACCAGGCTTGATTGAAGTAGATTTTCAGGGCTGAAAACGAGTGTCTTTCATGCAATGATGGCGATAATCTCTGTGGAGAGGAAGCGTGTTTCTTATGTTCATTTTGGGAGATGTCGGAAATAATTTTTCCATCTCTCATGCGGATAATACGATTGGCATATTGGGCAATAGCTTCTTCGTGGGTGACCAAAATTACGGTGATGCCTTCTGCATGAAGTTGGGAAAGCAGGTCCATAATTTCACTTTGGCTTTTCGAATCGAGGTTTCCAGTAGGTTCGTCGGCCAAGATGATTCGGGGACGATTGACCAACGCCCGAGCGATGGCAACCCGTTGTTGTTGCCCCCCCGAAAGCTCATTTGGCTTGTGGTCCATGCGCTCGCCTAGCCCGACTTTCCGGAGGAGTTCTTCTGGAAGTCCATCGGCGGCTAGGTCGGAGTAGAGCAACGGCAAGCTGACATTTTCTAGGGCAGTAGTCCGTTTGAGGAGGTTAAATTGCTGGAAAATAAACCCAATACTTTGGGATCGGAGCTTGGATAAGGCTTCTTCGGAGAGATTTTCGGTTGGCTTCCCATTGAGGGCATAAGACCCGCTATCTGGCACGTCCAAGAGCCCCAAGACATTCATGAGGGTTGATTTTCCTGATCCAGAGGGGCCCATAATGGCGACAAATTCGCCATTCTCAATCTCTAGATTCAGATGATCGAGGGCATACACGGGGGTGCTGCCAAGGGTGTAGCATCTGACCAGGTTTTTACAGCTGATCACGTGTTAGCTCCGCCCACTGCCACCACTATTGCCGCCCCCGCGAGGCGAACTTGGATTGAAGGGGCTGTTCCCCGCTTTTTTCTTTCGTAAAATGGGTTTTTGAGGAATGTAGACCGTATCGTTTTGCGTGAGTCCTTCCATGACCTCGATGACTTGTCCGTTGGAAATCCCAGTTTTGATGGCGGTGCGTTTTGGCTTTTTGGGGTTTTGGATATTGGTAATCACCATGGCCTTGTTTCCCCGTTGTCGTACGAGTGCTTGGACGGGAATGGTGAGCACCTGAGGCTTAGATTGAATGGTAAACAGGACATCTGCGGTCATTCCGCTTTTGAGTAGGGAGGTATTCTGTGGTGTTACATAGACGGTGTATATGGTGACGTTATTTACGGTTTGAGCTTCGTAGGCAATGCGAGACACTTTGCCATCAAAAGGATTTTTAGGGTAGGCATCCAGGGTCATTTTGGCATTTTGACCGACTTTGATTTTGCCTATATCAGTTTCATCGACTTGCGCATTAATAATCAAATGATCGCAAAGTACCATAATGGCGTCTTGATTTACGGTCTGTCCGGGCTGAATGAGGCGGGCAATAACGGTGCCTGAAATGGGAGAAATGAGGGGGGTGGGTTTGTAGAGGGTTTCCCAACGTTTTACTTCTCCCTCCCCTTTTACGCGGGCCAGATCTAATAACGCAGATCGTTCAGTGGAGCTCATCCATGCGATAATTTGGCCTTTTCGAACAGTGTCCCCTTCTTGAACCAGGACTTCTTCAACGCGGCCTGCAATCGGCGGTTTGATTTCCACTCGATTTTCGGGGGTGACAATCCCGGTACTGGGAACGGTGATTGAGAGGTCGTCACGTATGACTGAAACGGCTTGAAATTTGGGTGAATTATTTCGATTCTGAGCCCAAAACCAACTTCCGCCTCCGCATAGTACGATCAGTAGAATGCCCATCATCCATTTTTTACTCATGACCCAATCCTTTTCCTAAATATTTTTCAAAAGTGGCAATATTCGTTTGAATATCTCGTTTACGTGTCAACCCAGTTTTTTGTTGTGAGATAAGGTCGTTTTCGATGATATCCCAGTTGTCGTAGCTAATGAGCCCTGTGGTGTACTGGGCTTGGGCAATTTCAGAACGGAGTTCAGCGGCTTTGACAAATTCGGTTTGAACCCTATCAGATTCGATGCTGTTTTGGGCTGTAAAGTATGATTTTTTGAGTAAAATTAAGGTTTGTCTTTGGAGGGACTCTAAGTTCCATTTGAGAATTTCAACGGTTAATTTTGCATAGTAGACAGAATTTTCTAGGCGTCCAAAGGTAAAGAGTGGCAGTGTCCCGGTTAGGCCTGTGGTAGTAGTGCTCGTGCCGCCATTTGCAAATTCATAGGTGCTGCCGATGCTTGCGCTTAAAGACGGCCAAAGTTGGTTTTCACTAGCGACGATTCGCCATTGTGCTGCTTTGATTAATGCTTTGAGGTTTTCGATTTGGGGACTGGTTTTAATCCAGGCCTCAAGCTCCATTTTTTCGGGTAACGACAGTGTCGGTGCGTTGGCATTCATCGTGATGTTGGGGGTAATCCCCAGTGTTGCCGCAAGATCGTCTTGGCTGGTTTCGAGTTCACGTTTGGCTTGAACTTCGTCGAGTTTTCCCTGTTCAGCCTGTGCTTTTGCTCGCAGATAAGCCCCAAGATTTTCACGGCCTGCTTTGAACCTGGCATTTACGAGATCCGCATTTTGTATGCGTCTTTCGACAATTTTATGGGTTAAAGCGATGTTTTTTTCGTTGTATTGGATGGCGGAAATATTTTGAAGAAGCTGGCTTCGGAGTGTGGCCAAAATAATTTTTTGATTTGCGATTTCTGCCTCTAGATTGGCTTTTGCTTCTTGGGAATCAGGCTGAGAAATGGCATCTGGAAAAAGCGTTTGAGTGAGGCTAATGCCAAGGGATGAGGACAAAGAATCGTTATTGCTTTTTTTGATGCTTCCGGTGAGGTTCACTTGTGGCCAATACCCTGCTTCAGCAATGCTGATCTGAGATCGTGCCGCATCAACTTTGGCTTTTTCCGCCAGAATGTCCGGATTTTTTTTGAGTACGAGTTGGGTGCATGTCTCCCAATTTAAGGTCGGAGGACTCTCGGGATGATCAGCTAGGGTGATTAGAGGGAGGCACAAAAGTGTTGCAAGGATCCAAGCGCTGCGGGTCATGCATTACCCATTCATTTGAAGAAGATCACGTATTGCAATTTTGCCGGATAATGCGGCTTTCCCCACAATACAGCCCGCAATGTTGGTGTTGTGGAGATGCTGAATGGCTTGAATGTGGGCGATCTCCCCTACCCCGCCTGAGGCAATGACGGGGGCTTTTGAATGATTGGCTACCGAAACAAGCGCTTCCAAATTAGGGCCTGAGAGGGTGCCATCTTTGTCGATATCGGTGTAGATAATGGCATTAAGGGGCAAGGTATTGAGATGTTTAATAATTTCAAGGACAGAGATTTTGCTGTCTTCTAGCCAACCTTCAACAGCTAAAATCATATTTTTGGCATCGAGCCCCGCAATAATTTTATGCGGGTAGGCTTCGATAATGGCGCTGGCAAGTGCAAATTCTTTGGTCAATAACGAGCCTAGGATAATGTAATCGATTCCTTGCTCAATGAGCTGTGCTACTGTGGGGGTATGACGAATCCCGCCACCTAGCTCGAGGGTGCAGGAAACAGCCTTGCGAATGGCTTCAATGGCCGGCATATTGACTGGTTTTCCAGATTTTGCGCCGTTGAGGTCTACAATGTGGATTCGGGTAGCGCCGTTGTCTTCAAAGTATTTGGCCCACTGCGCGGGGCTGTAATGGGTGTAAGTTTGGACCTGATCGTAGTTTCCTTGGGTTAAGCGAACGACTTTGCCGTCTAAAAGATCAATGGCGGGGATGACTGTAAACATGCTAAGCGTCCTTTCGTTTTAGGCCCAAATGGCTGAGTTGTTCGTCAGTGACGGGGCTAGGTGCATTGGTCAGTAAGCAGCTTGCTGAGGTGGTTTTAGGAAAAGCAATGACTTCACGGATGGAGCTGGCTCCGGTGAGCATCATGACTAGGCGATCGAGGCCGAGTGCAATCCCTCCATGCGGTGGGGTTCCATATTGAAGCGCTTCGAGGAAAAATCCAAACTTTTCTTGGGTTTCCTCTGGTTTGAGACCGAGGCAAGTAAACATTTTATTTTGCAGATCCATGGTGTGAATCCGAATGCTCCCGCCTCCGATTTCAACGCCGTTTAAAACGATATCGTAGGCTTGTGCCCGTACTTTTTCGGGGGCAGTATCTAGCAGTGAAACATCCTCTGGATGTGGTGCTGTGAAGGGATGATGCATGGCATTGAGGGCACCCGTTTCATAGTCTTTTTCAAACAAGGGGAAATCTACCACCCACAGCCATTTCATTTCATTTTGGATGAGCTGTAGCTTTTCAGCAAACGCCAAGCGTAGTTGGCCTAATCTTGAATAGGCGACTTGTGGATTTTCATTGGCAACGATAATGGCTGTATCTCCAATTTCAAGTTTAAGGGTCTCAATGAGTGCCGTTTGGGTGGCCGCATCTAAGAACTTAGAGATCGGAGATTGAAGTTCGGTTGCAGTGGTTCTGTGCATCCATGCGATGCCTTTAAATTCGTCGAGGATTTTTCGAGTGAGTTTCGCTTGGCCATCGGGGATTCTAAAGCCAACAATCTCGCCATTTTTGCTTAAAATAGTTTTGAAAATCTGGAATTCAGTGGTGCTAAAACAAGCGTTTAAATTTTCGAAAGCCAACTCAAATCGAAGGTCGGGTTTGTCAGATCCGTATCGGGTGATGGCGTCGTGGTAGGTCATGATTTGGGGAGGGGTGTAAGGCATATCGAGTGTTTGGAGTACCTCTTGAATGAGGGTATTGGCAAGCTCGCGGATATCGTTGGCTTGCACAAAGGAAGACTCGATATCGACTTGTGTGAATTCTGGTTGGCGATCGGCCCGTAAATCTTCATCTCGGAAACACCGCACAATTTGGTAATAACGTTCCATGCCGGACATCATCAGGAGCTGCTTAAAGAGCTGTGGGGATTGCGGTAAAGCATAGAACTCACCGGGATGAACGCGAGAGGGGACGAGGTAATCTCGGGCCCCTTCAGGCGTGCTTTTGGTGAGCATCGGGGTTTCGATCTCTATAAACCCTTGTCCGTTGAGTGTATTACGAATGCTCGTTGTAATTTGATGGCGCTTGAGCAACTTGGCTTGATTTTCTGGCTTTCTTAGATCTAGATAGCGATATTTAAGCTTGAGCGCTTCTTCTACGTTTTGATTGGAATCGGTGAGTGAAAAAATTGGCGGAAGCGCGGTATTCAAACACGTTAGGCTTTGAATCTGAATTTCAATTTTACCGGTTTCCAATTGCGTGTTGATGTTTCCTGCTGTACGGAGTTGGATCACGCCGGTTATCTGGATCACATATTCGGATTTGAGGCTTGAAATTTGGGTTTTGAATTGTGGATTTTGATTGAGGTCCGTTACGGCTTGAACCAATCCCCAACGGTCTCGAATGTCGATAAACGCCAAAGTACCAAGATCTCGGATTTTATGGATCCATCCGCAAAGGGTGACTTGAGTACCAGGGCTAAGAGAAGCGAGTTGATTAGATGCGTGGGTTCTGTAGCTGTTCTTCATGGCTTAAATACTCCGTAACATTTTCCCAGGGAATGGATTTTTGCTCGCCCGTTTTCATGTGTTTAATGATCACGGTTTTGGTGCTGGCTTCGGTTTCCCCGTAGATGATGGTGTAGTCGGCCTGGAGTTTATTGGCTTTTTTAAGCTGGGATTTAATATCCCCTTTTGAGTAATCGATTTCGCAT
>JAHFCZ010000088.1 GCA_023249285.1 bacterium
ATGGAGCAGAGCCGCAATAATAAGAGCTTATTCACTTCAAAAACGGAACGCGTATAGGAGGTGAAAAGGAGGGGGGTACCCACCACCAACAGCATCAAAAATCCGAGAATAATCTTATCGATCAGGATTTCGAATTTTTGGAGTGTCATGAGAGGGTCCTGTAGTAATCTTGGATGGGTTGTACGTTCAGTTTTTGGACAGCCAATGTTTCTAGTGCTTCAATCGTCGCCAAGGCCCCGGCCATCGTGGTGATGACTGGGATGTTGTACTGCAACGCTGTTTGACGGATGACAATTTCGTCCTTGATGGGGTCTTTCCCCAGTGGGGTATTGATAATCAGTTGGACGCTACCGTTCATAATTTCATCTGCGATGTTGGGGCGTCCCTCCCCTACTTTGTAGATCGGAGACGCTGGAACACCCTCTTGTTGGAGGTGGGCAGAAGTCCCTTGCGTTGCAATGATGCTAAAGCCCATGGCTGCTAAGGATTTGGCGATCGGGATACTTTGCGGTTTGTCGCGATCGGTCACGCTGATAAACACACAGCCACTTTTAGGAATCGTTTGGCCTGCAGCGATCTGGGCCTTGATGTAAGCGAGGCCAAAATTTTGGTCGATGCCCATCACCTCACCCGTAGATTTCATCTCAGGACCGAGAATGATATCAACACCTGGGAATCGATTAAATGGGAAAACCGCTTCTTTGACGGCTGTGTACGGCAAAATGACTTCTTTGAGTCCTAATTCTGAGATTTTCTTACCCAAAATAATCTTGGTTGCCATTTTGGCCCATTGAACACCAGTTGCTTTGCTCACAAAAGGAACGCTTCTTGAGCCCCGTGGATTGACCTCTAGGATGTAAAGCTCTCCGTTACGAATTGCAAATTGGATATTCATTAGGCCGACCACATTTAAGGCTTTGGCTAGCTTGTAGGTGGCGGCCTTGATTTCAGTCAAAAGGCTTTGAGAGATGGAATGGGGGGGTATGACACAGGCGGAATCGCCTGAGTGAATCCCTGCCTGCTCAATGTGTTGCATAATCCCCGCAATCACGGCATTGTCGCCGTCCGAGAGTGCGTCCACGTCGATTTCGATGGCATCTTCAAGGTATTTATCAATCAGCACCGGACGATTGGAGGAGACGTCAATTGCGGATTGCATGTATTTTTCTAACTCCATGTCCGAATACACTATTTCCATGGAGGCGCCCCCCAACACGAATGATGGACGGACCAGAACCGGATACCCCACGCGCTTGGCAATCACGATGGCTTCGTCAACTGAAACGGCCGTGCCATTTTCAGGTTGCTTGAGGTTCAAGGATTGAATGAGGCTCTGGAAGAGCTTACGGTCTTCGGCCATGTCGATACTGGCGGTGGAGGTCCCGAGGATTTTAACCCCAGCGTTTTCTAGGGCACTTGCAATGTTAAGGGGGGTTTGACCGCCAAATTGCACAATCACACCCTCTGGTTTTTCGAGCTCATAAATATTAAGCACATCTTCAAAGGTGAGTGGTTCAAAGTAGAGCTTGTTGGAAATATCAAAGTCGGTGGACACCGTTTCGGGGTTGGAATTAACCATGATGCTTTCCACGCCTTCTTCACGAGCGGCCATGGATGCGTGCACGCAACAATAATCAAATTCAATCCCCTGCCCGATTCGATTGGGACCGCCACCTAGAATCATTACCTTACGCTGATTTTGGCTGACACGCGCTTCGTTTTCTTGCTCGTAAGTGGAGTAGTAATACGGGGTTTGCGCCTCAAACTCTGCCGCACAGGTGTCAACTAATTTATAGGTTGGAATAATGCCGTGGGATTTACGGGTATTTCTGACTTCCGATTCTGATTTACCCGTAAAGTGTGCGATTTGTGCATCCGAAAAACCAGCTGCTTTGGCTTCTTGAAGTGAGGCTTTGTCCAGAGAAAGTGTTTGGCTTTGGCGGATAATGTTGGCCATGTGATACAAAAACCACGTGTCAATCTTGCTGTGTTGGTGGACCTCTTCTACGCTCATTCCCCCCTCGGTCAGTGCATAGTAGATGTAGCTCATTCGGTTGGCGTTGGGAACGGTGAGGTTGTGGACCAAGGTTTTAGCGTCCACATTTTGGAGCTTGTTAGGACCAAATCCAATGAGCTTGGTTTCCATCGATCGCAGCCCCTTTTGAAGGGCTTCTTTAAATGTGCGGCCAATGGCCATAATTTCGCCGACGGACTTCATGGAAGTCCCCAATACGGCTGCGGTTTTCGGGAATTTCTCAAAGTGAAAGCGTGGGATTTTAATCACGCAATAGTCGAGGGCAGGCTCAAAACAAGCGGGTGTTTTACGGGTAATATCATTGGGCAATTCATCAAGGGTATAGCCAACGGCAAGCTTGGCGGCGATTTTAGCGATCGGAAAACCTGTGGCTTTGGAGGCCAAGGCCGAACTCCGAGATACCCGAGGATTCATCTCGATAATGACAATGCGTCCGTCTTGGGGATTGAGGGCAAACTGAACGTTGGATCCGCCGGTATCAACCCCAATTTCGCGAATGACAGCAATCGCTGCATTTCGCATTTTTTGGTAGTCCTTATCGGTCAAGGTTTGGATCGGTGCAACCGTGATGGAATCTCCGGTATGGACGCCCATAGGGTCCAGATTTTCGATGGAGCAAATGATGACCACGTTGTCTTTGTGGTCTCGCATGACCTCAAGCTCAAACTCTTTCCATCCCAAAATGGATTCTTCAATCAAAATTTCGGTGGTGGGGCTGTTGCGAAGCCCAGATTGTGAAATGCTTTCTAGCTCTTGGATGTTAAACGCAATCCCGCCACCCGTACCCCCCATGGTAAACGAAGGACGAACCACGCAGGGAAACCCGATTTCTTGTGCAATTTGTTTGGCCTCTTCTAATGAATAGGCCACCGCGGATGTGGGAAGCTCTAGGCCAATGTTTTGCATGGCGATTTTAAAGGCTTTGCGATCTTCCGCTTTTTCGATGGACTTGGCATTCGCGCCGATCATTTCAACATTAAATTTTTCCAGTACCCCTTGATGATGCAGGGCCATGGCCAAGTTCAAGCCCGTTTGACCACCCAGCGTTGGCAAGATGGCATCCGGGCGTTCTTTTTCAATAATTTGAGCTAAAATCTCAGGCGTTAAGGGCTCGATGTAAGTGCGGTCTGCGATCGTGGGATCCGTCATAATTGTTGCAGGGTTGGAGTTGGCTAAGATAATTTCGTAACCTTCTTCCTTGAGTGCTTTACAGGCTTGGGTCCCCGAATAATCAAATTCGCAGGCCTGGCCAATAATAATGGGCCCCGAGCCTAAGATGAGAATTTTTTGGATATCAGTCCTTTTCGGCATAGAGCTTAATCTTTCCTGTTTCGAGACTAAATTTACCTTTGTTTTTAACTTTCAGGGGGTATTTCCCGGTGAAACAACCTTGGCAATATTCTGAAGACTTATACTTTTTCACGACACTCAACATCCCCTCAAGGCTCAGGTACCCGAGGGTATCGGCATCGACATAACGTCTGATTTCCGCGAGGCTTTTTTGGTGGGCAATGAGTTTTTCTTGTTTTGGCGTGTCGATCCCAAAATGGCAAGGATGGGTGATTGGCGGTGACGAGATGCGCAAATGTACTTCTTTAGCACCGGCACGTCGAATAGCGGTGACCCGTTGGCGTGCAGTTGTCCCACGCACTAGGGAATCATCGACGACAATGACGCGCTTTCCTGCAAGGAGCGTCTTAATGGGATTGAGTTTAATTTTGACACCCAAATCCCGAATTTTTTGTTGAGGTTGGATAAATGTCCGCCCGATGTAGTGGTTGCGGGTCATGCCAAACTCAAAGGGAATCCCTGAGGCCTCGGAATACCCTAGGGCCGCACTATTCCCAGAATCAGGAATGGCCATGACCAAATCGGCTTCTACAGGATGTTCTTTGGCTAAAATACGGCCAAATTCTTTGCGGACGGCATAGACATCTTCGCCAAATATAAGGCTGTCTGGACGTGAAAAATAGACGAGCTCGAATATACACATGCCGAGCCTGGTGCTCACAGGAATTTGATCGGATTGAATGCCGTCTTTGGAGAAAATAATAATTTCGCCGGGCTTCACTTCTCGCAGGTATTTAGCCCCCATTAAATCAAAGGCACAGCTTTCGGAGGAGACCACGTGACCGCCGTCTAATTGACCAAGAACCAAGGGCCGAAACCCGTACGTATCTCTGGCGACGACTAGGCAATCTTTTCCCAAAATGACCAACGAAAATGCGCCTTGAATTTTGGCTAAAGCATCCTTGAGCACTTCCATGAGTTCCGCTTTGGAGGACTGGGAAATAAGATGCAAAATGACTTCAGAATCGACCGTGGATTGAAAGAGTGCACCACTGGATTTAAATTTTTGGAAGAGCGAGGCGGCATTTGTGAGGTTTCCGTTATGGGCTAGGGCAAAATTACCCTTGGACGTTTTGGCGTAGAGCGGTTGGATGTTATTGGGATTATTGGAACCCGTGGTGGAATAGCGAACGTGCCCAATCGCGCTATTGCCCTTGAGATACGAAATATTGTCCTGGGTGAAAACCTCCGAAACCAAGCCTTCATTTTTGACCACACATAAATGGGCGCCATCCCAGGAGACAATGCCCGCACTTTCTTGCCCGCGATGTTGGAGAGAATAGAGCCCTAAAAAGGTGAGCCTTGCGGCGTCTTTACACCCATATACGCCAAAAACACCGCATTCTTCGTGGAGGCTGTCGGACCCTTTGAGCATTAGTATTGTCCCTTCATCATGGCAATAAAGTCATGGAAGAGGTAGGTAGGATCCTCAGGACCCGGGGCTGCCTCGGGGTGATATTGAACGGCAAAGGCGGGGAATCGCTTGTGACGGATGCCTTCCACCGTATGATCATTGAGATTGACATGCGTAACCTCCACTTCCTCGCTGTTGAGTGTGGCCATGTCCACGCAAAATCCATGGTTTTGAGAGGTGATTTCGACTTTTTGAGTCCGGAGATTTTTAACAGGATGATTGACACCATGATGCCCAAACTTTAGCTTGTAGGTTTTTCCCCCAAAGGCCAAGCCCATTAGCTGATGGCCCAGGCAAATTCCGAAAACGGGAAGCTTACCGAGGAGTGTCTTAAGGCTATCGACGACATGGGTAAGCGGCTCTGGGTCGCCGGGGCCATTCGAAACAAAGACGCCATTGAAGCCTTTATTCAAAATGGTTTGCGCGCTCACCGAGGTTGGAAATACTTCGCATTCACACCCCAGACTGGTCAGAATACGCAAGATGTTGAACTTAATCCCACAATCAATGACCGCAACTTTAAATTTGGGATTGGGGAGTACCTGCCACACGTAAGGCTGGCTTGTGGTGACTTTATCCGCCAGGTTTGAACCGACCATAGAGGGTAAAGATTTCAGCCGGTTTAGAAGATCTTCTATGGAATCGTCGGACGTCGTCGCCCAGGCTCTTTGGGCGCCATTGTCCCGGACATAGCGGGTAATTGCGCGTGTATCAAACCCTTCAAGCCCCAAAATATGATGCTCATCGAGGTAAGCTTTGAGGGTTTTCTGAGACGCAAAATGGGAAGGGAAATCGCAATATTCTTTGATGAGGAAGGCTACGAGATGAAGGCCTTTGGATTCCCAGTCGGCCTCATGAATCCCGTAATTGCCTATCAAGGGATAGGTCATGACTACAATTTGACCACTGTACGAGGGGTCTGTGAGGACTTCTTGGTAGCCCGCCATTGCGGTATTGAAGACGACTTCGCCTGTACGGTCCTGGGATCCGGCAAAAACTTTGCCATGGAAGGTGGACCCATCGGGGAATATTAGTCGTGCTGAAGTTTGCATACCGAGACTGGATATTAACATCAAATTGGCCGAAGTGAAAGGCCGTATGCTATGCTTTTCGCGCTATGAAACAACAGTCTGTTCCGTTTAGTATGGTCTCTTTGGGATGTGCCCGGAGTTTGGTCGATTCTGAAAAAATGGTTGAAGCCCTACACAATGGTGGGTTTTCCCTCGTTGCAGAAGGCTCTGCCGAGCAAATTACGATCCTGAATACCTGCTCTTTTATTCAATCGGCCATCGATGAAACCGAAGCCAATTTAGAGGCCCTGATTCGTCGCAAGCAAGATGGGATTATTAAATACTTGGTCGTCACGGGCTGCTACGTCAGTCGGTTTAAGCGTCCGGATTTGGAAGCGAAGTACCCGCAAGTGGATATTTGGCTCAATACCTTGGAAGAATCTAAAGTCCAATCCGAGCTCGCCAAATTGGTGTTCAACCGGAAATTCCAGCCAGCCACGAGTGTCCGACCTTATACCAAATTAACCCCCTCTCATTATGCCTATGTGAAAATTTCAGAAGGCTGCAACAATTGGTGCTCGTTTTGTACGATCCCTAAAATCCGTGGTGAGCATACCAGTAAACCGATCC
>JAHFCZ010000163.1 GCA_023249285.1 bacterium
AGGGGGTAACTAAGTCAAAAAGGCAGGCAAAAATGCAATTTCGTTCACTAAAAATACTCATCTTGATCATCATTTTGGTCATTTTACCCATTTCTGCAGTTGCCAGCATTACCGATTTAAACATTGCCGGTAACTTCGCCTCAACCCGCGCTTCCTGGGATGACACCGATTTTGCCACCGTAAGAACCTACACCATCATAAGATCCAGCACCGCAACCCCAAACACCCTTTCAGAGGGCAGCTTGGTAAGCACCGTGAATCATAATACTTCGCCTTCCGTGTTCAGCGATGCACTCTTGCCAGACGGCACCTATTACTACAGCATTTTCCCCATGGCCTTAGATGGCACACCTGGACCCCCAACCTCATTCAAAAAGGTCATTAAAATACCCCCCCCCAGCCTCCTTGGCATCATGACAGTAAATCCCGTAACCGGCGCCGCCTCCTTATACACTAGCCTTAAAGAGCTTTTCGGGCCCGATAATCGCTACATCGACAAAACAGACTATTACAAACATGTGATTCTTAGAAAATCCGAAACCAGTCCACCCCGAAATCTAAATGAAGGCACACCTGTTGCCGAAGCTACCGGCCGCGACTTCCCCATCATGATCGAAGACACCACCATCACCCACAATGGCAGGATCTACTACAGTGTGTTTGCCCAAAATAAATTTAATGACCTTTCAGATCCAGTGTCGCTCACCGTGACCATCACTATATTGTCACCCCCACCCACGAACCTCCAGGTCACCACCACCAACACCAGCATCACACTCCAGTGGACCAATGCCGGGGACCCCTATCAACACCGAACCAGAATCCAAAGAACTGATTCCAGAAACAACAGCACCACAAGGTACGACGGCACCCTGGTCTCCTCATATTCAGATACCGTATCCCCGGGGGCCTACCACTACAAGATCTATAACATTAGCGATGGCACTACCAGTAGCCTTCCCTTGGAAGTCACCATCAATATCCCCACGGTCCCTGAATCGCTAAACCGTAATGCAGCACTCGTGGTCAAAAGCAGCTTTTCGATCGCCACCGCGTCAGCAGTCGCCTTCATAACCGTCAACCGTGATGGAGATGTCTACGTGCCGATTTACTCACAAAACTGTGTGCAAAAGTGGGACAAAAATGGACAATTTATTAGCACACTCCCAAAACCAACGGATACCAGCACCCCAAACTACCAGCCCCTACTCGCAAGCATCGCACCCAACCAGAGTACCTATGTTGCAACCCTCACTGGGAATAAACTTTACCAATTTAATGCCCAAGACCAATGGGTACAAACCCTGACCTTCACCGCCGAAAAAGGCTTCCCCGCAGACATCGCTATCCAAGGGGTGGTCGTGACCACCGCCAATAGGCTTAAGATTCTAGATAGTAAAAACCGCATCATGTTCACCACCGATCTTGAAGGCAATATCCTGAGCCAGTCGCCACTGGCGCATACTAGCCCCACCTCCCGCTTGAGCCTACTCCTCACCGATGAGGCCCAAAATCTATATACCCTCGACACCCAATCCATCAAAAGATACAGCCCCACCCTCACGTTTATCGATGAATATACCCCCACGAACAATACACTCTTGATGATTCCAGCCTTCATCAAAGACAACCTGTTGTACTACACACAAGTAGCCAACCCAGGGAACCTACTCATTGCCCAGAACAGGCTCTATAAACAAAACCTCACCACCCATGCGCTCGAAAGCCTAGAACTCCCCTTTTCGGCCTTCCAAGTAGTCCGGAATGGCTCGCACCTATGGGCCCGTTCAAATGACAAAACCATCCGCTCCCTCACCCCGGCTAAACCCATGGCCCTCACCGCCTCCGCCAACCCCCATGCCAAGGCGCCCAACTTTGTTTGGCGCAACTCCCCCACCGGCAACCCGAACATCACCATTGTGCGCTCCAGCACGCATGCCCCGCAAAGCCTGACTGATGGGACCATCGTCACCGAGAATCAAACCGGGATCACCCAAAAAGACGCCAATCTCCCAGACGGGCGTTACTACTACAGTATTTTCAACACCCAAGACGGCCTAGAATCCGAACCCGCCACCGTCATCGTCGATGTCGTTGGAAACGCACCGGCCAAGCCCCAAAACCTTAGCAAGGCCCTAGACCAAAG
>JAHFCZ010000089.1 GCA_023249285.1 bacterium
GGTGGGTCGCACCTGATAAAGCAAGGAATTTTGCTCACAATTTACGCGAATTTCAACGATATCCAAGGTATCCCCAGACGTTGCCCCCTTCACCCACAATTCATGGCGTGAGGTGCTCCAAAAGGCCGCTTTACGGTGCTTTAGGCTATAGTCCAAGGCCTCGGCATTCGCATACGCCAGAATCAAAACCTCTTGCGTGTCCGCATGTTGTACCACAACGGGCACCACCTGATCTGTCATCGTGGCCAGCTTTTTAAAATCCAGTTGAAGTTGCTTGCCTTCTTCGAGCTCAGGGTTCATGGGCTACACCTTCGGCACAGCGAATGAAATATCTTTTTCCACACTTTGCGCTTGGTGGACTTTCGCTTCAGGGAATCGACTCAAAATCTTATTGACTAGCGCATCGACAATATCACGCGGCACAGAGGCCCCGGAGCTAATCCCCACCGTCGATTTTCCTTCGATCCAAGCAAAATCAAGCTCTTGGGCAGAATCAATAATATAGCTACTCACACCGTCCACATGGGCGGTTTCTTTCAGACGATTGCTATTGGAGCTGTGCGGGGACCCACAAATGATTACCACTTCGCAGACCTTCGTGAGCTCCAGCACCGCATCTTGGCGATTCTGAGTCGCAAAGCAAATGTCCTCTTTGGGCGGTGCCACAATGTGGGGGTATTTTTCCTTGAGCCGTGCAATCAGCTTGGCTGTCTCAGAGACGGATAAAGTGGTTTGGGTTAAATAGCCAACAGGTAAATCGGGGTCCAATTGAAGGTGATCAATATCCGTTTCATCCTCAATAATATGCAAGAGCTCCGGCTGAACATACCCCGAGGTCCCCACCAATTCCTGGTGTCCGCGATGACCGATGAGTACCGTTTGAATGCCTTTTTTGGAAAATCCGGTGGCCTCGCGGTGCACCTTGGTGACCAAGGGACAGGTGGCATCAATGGTAATTAACCCGCGATTTTTAGCCCCGTCATAGACCTCTGGCGCTACACCGTGTGCACTAAAGATGACGCGCTGGCCATCTGGCACCTCGTCCAAAGATTCAATAAAGACGACGCCCTTTTCCTCAAAGTCAGCGATCACGGCGGTGTTGTGCACAATATGATGCCGCACATAAATAGGGGCACCGTATTTGGCCAACGCGCGATTGACCACCTCAATGGCACTCGATACGCCTGCGCAAAATCCTTGGGTATGGGCTAGAAAAATATCCTTTATCATAAGAGGCTATTTTATCAGATGTTCAGCCGGGACAAAATCCCCAAATCTGTGTACTCTACTAGTATCATTTAGGTATCTTAATTTCTTGACTCAAGGAGAGAGCCATGGCCAAGGCCGAGGGACGCATTTTTGAATTTGAACCTGAATCCGCCATCCGGTCGGATTTCTTAGAAACGTTTCCTTACCCCGGTGCACGACAAATCATTGTGTACGAGACCCCAGAATTTTCCTGTGTCTGTCCGTTTTCAGGGCTGCCGGATTTTGGACAATTTTGGATGGAATATATCCCGGACAAGCACTGTATTGAGCTGAAATCTTTGAAATATTACCTTATTTCCTTTCGCAATATCGGGATTTATCAAGAGGCCGCCACGGATCGGTTATTTAAGGATCTGTATGAGATCTTGCGGCCGCATTATTTGAAAGTAGTGACGACCTACAACACCCGTGGGGGGATCAATGCGACCTGCACCCTAGAGAAAGGCCAACGAACCCTATGAAACGATTGCTCAGCTCCCGACTTTGGCAACAAGAGACCCTGAAATTTTGGGATTATGCTGTTTTAATTTTACTGGGATTTTTCTTATTTATGTTCGGGAATGAGCAATTTACCCTCTTTGATAACTCCGAGCCCCACTATGCGCGCGTGGCCCAAGAATTGGTGCAGACCTCCGATAAGTTGACCCTCTCTTTTAATGGGGCTCCTTGGTATGTGCACCCCCCCTTGTACTTCTGGATGACCTGGGCTTCGACCTCACTTCTCGGCTGGGCAGACTGGGTCTTGCGGATCTGGGAAGGCCTTTTTGGGATTTTGGGCCTCTTGGTGGTTTATCAGATGGGGACTACGTTTTTTAATCGACGTACTGGCCTGGTGGCCGCCGTGATTTTGGGGAGCTCTTTGTATTATATGGTGCTCTCGCGCTTGGCCATTTTTGACACTATTCTCAATACGTTTATGCTCTTTTCGATCTACGCCTTCTTGGTAGGGGTGTATCGCCATGAGGCCCGGGGCCGATGGTTTGCCTTTGCGGGGATTGGCATGGGCTTGGCGATTTTGACCAAGGGCCCGATTGGGTTGATCCAACCGGGGGTGCCCGCCTTGATTTTCTTGGCGATAACAGGGCAATTGAAGGTGTTGAAAGATTGGCGGTTTTGGGGCGCAATCGGGATGGGCTTGGCGATCGGGGCCCCCTGGTACGCCTATGAATGCATTACCGAAGGCTGGCCGTTTTTTGAGGTTGCGTTGAAGGATTATACTTGGTATCGCTTTTTCGGCGCGGTAGAAGGCCAACGTGGAGCCTGGTATTTTTACTTCCCAGTCTTGTTGGGCTTTTTCCCTTGGATTATGTACCTGCCCAGTACCGTGTTGCAGGCCTTGCGTCAGAAAATTTGGCGGCCCTACACCGCCCATGATGCGGTCATGCTCTTCAGCTGGATTTTCATCCTCTTCAGCTTCCTTTTCTTTTCGTTGGCTCAGACCAAGTTACCGAACTACATTATCGGGATTTTCCCCTTCTTGTCGCTGATGATTGCCCACACGTTATTGCATGTGCACGAAAAACCACTCTTGGGATGGACCTCGATTATTTTTCCGGTGAGCATGAGTGCCGCCTTTGTCGCCTCGACTCTGATCATTTTGCCGGCCCCCTATCATGGGGCCCAACCTATTGTCGTGGGTCTGTTTGCGATTTTGAGTTTGGGGGGATGGTTTTATGCCGCGGCGTTTTTACGGCATCGCTTGAGCGCGATCGGGGTTGGCGTCACCACCATGGTCGTTGTGGCGTTTTATCTAACCCACGTTGTCTTGCCGGCGTATGAGCCCTTCAAGGAACCGATCACGCTGATCCACGCGATCCAAGACACCGGTCGTCCCTATGTCCTTGTGGCGGTGAACGCCTTTAGCCCGAGCATGAAATTTTATCTCAATCGGTCCATTCCGGATGTCGCCAGCGTGGCCGAGGGGCTCAAATTGGTACGGGAAGCCCAGCCTGGCGAGGCCAGACTCTTGGTCCTGAATCGCTCTGAATTACAAGCGCTAGAACATCAGACGACGCATGTCCGGATTATCTCTCAAACCTGGACTAAGATTGTCGTGGAGGTGGAGTAAGAATTTATTAATCGGTCAAGCCCCTATAAAACTGGACACAAATGATCGATAAAAGAAGGAGAGATCTGAGCGATTTGGCGCTGTCTAAATTGAGCTGGGCTCAAATTATCTAGGGCACCGTGTGGCCGCTTGGAATTGTACCAAGCGACGTAATTTTCCCAGGCGGAAAGGGCCTGAAAAGCATTTTGATACTGGTTACGATATACCTCCTCGCGTTTAAAGTTTGAAAAAAAGGATTCGATAAAGGGCTTTTGGTTGGGGGCTTGGACGAAGTTGTGAGCAGTGAACTGACAGCCTCGATCTAGGCGTAGAGTGACTTCTAATCATTCCAGAATTTGGGGCTAGAAAGGTTGGTTGTATAGGGCTTACGACTAAAAAATTCCTTTGGTGTTACATAGCTTTCTAATGGCATTGTTGGGATGCGATCTGTTCCAACCTGGGTCACCTGAAAGTCAACTTCCCCGTTGGGCAGCAGTTGGCGCTCAAGCCGTATATTGCGTTGATGAATAACCACGCCTTTTTCTGTTTCTTCTTTCACGTATAACATGTAGGACCCATCTTTCATGGGTTGGAGTGCGACAAAAGTTTTATTTCTTGTTAACGCTATTTCCGCTTCGTGCTTAGATTCGTCCTCTGTCTGCCCCGCAGCCATCGGTAAAACTGCGATGCCCGACCCTTCGGCCCACTGCTTCACCTCTATCCTCCGGATCAGCGCCATCATGTCTTTTGCAGAGTCTGTCCCTTTAGGGATCATATGAGATTCGCCGCCAACTTTGATTACAGGGTCTTCGTTTTGATTGAGTTCAATCGGATATTGACGTACTGTCCCATCCCGCCTCCCATCCTCATGCCTGCAGGTCAGCATCAGGACGTGATCCTCGGAGTTCTTTATTGTTAAACATACGGTCCCAGGTACTTGGAGTTGCATGTAATGCGCAGCCACTTCTTCGGACACTCCTACAGTACACTCTAGGGCTTGGTCGCCGTTTCTGAACGCACCCGCTATGATACGCCGCTCAGTTACCTCTTTTCTCATCGTGTCGCTATCGGGAGGTCCCTGTTTTTTTTCATAAAATGCCAGTGATTCTAAGATATGGGCGATGCAGCGCCGATCCGCGGGGTTGCATTCAGTACTATCCTTTAACCTATACATCCCGTCTTTGGTCACAGAGCCATCCTCGAATCCGAGGGTGGTTCGAGTCTCTTCGGAGAGCATGCTCACCCCCGCGACAACTGCTTGCTTATGTGCCGTAGCCAGCGCAAGCTCCATTGTTTTTTGGGCCGAATTCAGCGTTGTGTCATACGTAAACTTTGCCTTGCTTGCGTCCAGTACGCCTCCCTTTTTTGGGAATACCCTAAAGAAATATTGTACCTCCCCATCCGTTTGAGTTCGGCCAATCACCCCTCTTTCCTTGACCACTTTCCCATTTTCACCTAGGCTGTACCTCTTATACCCGCCTGTTTTTGAAGGTATTAGTATGAACGTGTGGGTCTTTAAAGCTGCTATGACCTCAGATTTTGTAGCCTTTCTACCTACGACCTTCCCCTTATTCTGAACAATCTGTTCCATTAAAACCCTGTTATTAATGTCTCCTAAGAGGGCATCTGTTGGGTAAGTTGAGCTTAGCATTATTGGTGCTTGGTGTCCGATGTGTACCTCCCCATCTGTAACAGCATGCTGCGAGGTCAACCCATCGTTGTGCCGAATAGTTAGGGTTGTCTCCCCAGAGTCAGGATCCCGGGTCAGAAGCGCGGATCCTTTCTTCGCATGGCGCATGACAGCCAGCGCATCTTCACGAGTTCCACCAACAGGAGTCTCGATGGGTTCATTAGCCACCCGAATATTCATACGCAAAAATTCATCAGACACCTGCTCACGCTCTTTTTTGCTTACACCCACCCGATATAACGCCTCGCCTAGATCCTTCGCGGTAGGTGGACTGCCGTTATATCCAATACTCCAAATTGTAGTTAGAACGTGATCTAAGCATGCTTTGTCTTTTGGTGAGGTATAGGAATCGTTTCTAAGTGCCCACAAGTCTCCAATAGTCGCGTCATCGTTAATCCCAGCTAGTGTAGGTGACCCTTGGCTCAATGCGAGCCCCACTTGCTGTTGTTGGGCTTTTGTTCCCATACTGGCTGCCTCTATTGCCGGAAAAGCCGAGTCAAGCCTGTCCACTATTTTTTTCATTCCTGTTTCGTATGCTATCTGTTTAGCCGCGATTTTGTGGCTAGATGTCATCTCAGGCCCACCCCCTCGCGCAACAGCAGTGCTAGGGGATGCTCCAGCTCTTTCTTTTGAAGACGGCTGTTGCGGCTGCGTACTACCTGGATTATGTCTTACGTGGGCGTTGTGTGAACCTGGTAAACTTACGGCCATTCTTCTCTCTCCTTCGCGTGGGGGATGCCCCCTTTGTTCTTTTTCCTGTTTTGGGATAGTTTTAAACTTGGGCGCTCAACCATTGGGCTATTGGCTGGATTGGCTGAGGCTTTTTCTCGGGAGGAGGTTGATTACTATTATTTTCAGCGCAGGATCTCCGTTGGTGTATACAAGCTCAATCTCTACCTGGTTCCTCTGTAGCACAAAACCCCCTTCTTTTTCGCTCTTCCCTACTAAAGAGTATTGTACATAGGTCCCATTGTGGTCAGCCGCTACGGTGTCGGGTCTTAATCCAGTGCCCCCTTTTTCCACAGCCTTGATTACGCGGGCTTTTCTAAGCTCATCCTCAATGCCCTCCGGTGGGATCTTCGTTGCCTGAATCTTCTTGGTTGCATATTCAAACTCTGCGTCCCTGATCTTTTGGAGGATGTCTTTGGCCGAGTCCGCTGCCCCTAGCAATATGCATATTTCGGGTCCATTTAAGGCACGCATACTGTAGCGACCCTTTGATTGAGGGGTCAGAGTGTATTGCAATACATTCCCATCCCCGTGTTTGACCGTCAGAAATTCCTTGTTATGGTCGTCGGGGTATCGGGTTCTCAACACCGCCCCCGGGGACATCTTGTTTACTACTGTCAATGCATCTTTTGCTGTCCCTGGCACCGCCTCCCCTATTT
>JAHFCZ010000090.1 GCA_023249285.1 bacterium
GCGAAATTGGGCCTAGGAGCGCACCCTTATTATACTGGTGATAGATATCTTTGATGGCTAACATTAGGGGTGAGTATACCAGGTTTTGGCGAAAGTTGACCGGGGTGAGAAGATCCGGGTATACTGTTGCGATAAGTATTTTTGTGGAGGATCATTTGTGGCAGTTAGAATTCGTTTAACCCGTTTGGGTAAGAAAAAGAAAGCGCTCTACCGTGTGGTGGTGGCCAATGGGTCAACGCCTCGTGATGGACGTTTTTTGGAAGTCGTTGGGTATTACAATCCTGCGGCTGAAGTCTCTTTGGAAGTCAAAGAGGATCGTGTCGCTCACTGGCTTTCAGTGGGGGCTCAGCCTTCTGAAACAGTACGCCGTTTACTTGCAGGTAAAGGGTTGGTTAAGGCCGTCGACCGGAAGTCCAGTTCTTTAGGTGTATCCAAAAAAGATCGTAAAGCATCCGCGGCTTAATAGGAGATGGTGATGAAGCAGTTGGTTGAAAGCATCGTCAAGGCGTTGGTAGACTCTCCCGATCAAGTTGTGATCACACAGACTGCTGGTGAAAGCGTTGTGATTATTGAAATTCGTGTGGCCCAGGATGATGTGGGTAAAGTGATCGGTAAAGAAGGTCGTATTGCCAATGCAATTCGGACGGTGGTGAAAGCTGCTGCTGCAAAACATGATAAAAAGGTAACGGTGGAGATTATGACCCAGAACTCTTCGAATTCTTCGGCTTCAACTCCTGCCGCCAGCTTCTAGTTTTGCCGTTTGAGATCATTGTCTTAACATTATTCCCCCAGCAAATGGGGGAATTTTTTTTGAAGGGGATCTTCAAGAAAGCCCATGATGCCGGGCGGTTTAAAATCCGCTTTGTGCAGCTCAGAGAGTTTGCCACAGACCGGTTTTCTAGAGTCGATGATTACCCCTTCGGACACCGGCGGGGGATGATCCTCAAAGCCGACATCATTGCCGAGGCGATTTCGAGTATTGAAAATTATCAAGATTATCGTCTATTATATACATGCCCAAAAGGCCAGGTACTGACTCAGAGTACACTTTCGGCTTATTTACCCCCTTGTCCCGGCATTATTTTGTTGTGTGGCTATTATGAGGGTGTAGATGAGCGGATTTTCACCTTGTTTCCCTTTGAACGGATTTCAGTCGGTGATGTAGTGCTCTCTTCCGGTGAGTTACCAGCCTTGGTGGTGGCTGAAGCGATTGTGCGACAGTTGCCGGGGGTGCTGGGCAATCCAGAGTCTTTTGCTGATGATTCCATTATCAGCGGAGTTTTGGAGTCGCCGCAATACACAGCGCCTCGCGAGTTTCGGGATTTGGCCGTCCCGGAAGTGTTGTTGAGTGGCCATCACGGTCATATCGCAACATGGAAACGAAAGGAATCCCTGCGCCAAACACTATTTAAAAAACCTCATCTGTTGGTCCATTCTCCTTTGAGGGAAGGTGATTCTGAGTTGTTGGTCGAGATTATGAAGGAGGAATGTCATGTCTAATGCGTTAATTATTCAAGAAATTGAGCAGTCTGAGTTAAAACAAGAAGCTTTGCCTGGGGTGAATGTTGGGGATTCTGTGGTGGTTTCAACGACTATCGTAGAAGGAAAAAAGAAACGGACCCAACGCTACGAAGGTGTTGTGGTCAAAATTCAAGGTGCTAAAAACCGACATGCATTCACTGTTCGTCGAGTCATTGATGGGATTGGGGTTGAAAAATCCTTTTTGTTCCATTCTCCCTTGGTTTCTGAAATTAAAATCACGAAGTACGGTAAAGTTCGTCGTGCACGATTGAACTATCTTCGCGAACGGATTGGGGTTAGAGCCACCCGTGTTAAAACCAAAGAAAAGGCACCTTCTACTCGGAATGCCTAACCTCCCACTTCGGGTTGGGATTGTAGGGGCGACTGGATACACTGGGATGGTGTTGTGCCGTTTGTTGGCACAGCATCCTCACGTTCAAGTGACCCGGTTGTTCTCTCGGCAGTATGCCGGCCAAAAGGTCGGGGTCGTATTGCCGCATTTATTCCCCTACGCTGATATTACCCTCGAGGCCTTTGATCCGGATGGAAATCCGGATGTAGATATTTTGTTTTTGGCCTTGCCTCATGGGGCGGCGCATGCAGATTTGCCGAAGTATCGGCATAAGGTTCATGCGGTTGTTGATTTGTCGGCTGATTTTCGGCTGCAGGACTTGGATGTGTATGCCCAGTATTACGGGATGCCGCATCAAAGCCCGGCGCTTGTGAAAGAGGCGGTGTATGGGATCCCCGAATTGCACCGTGACCCAATCCGAAAGGCGACGCTTTTGGCGAACCCGGGATGTTATGCGACTTGTGTGACCTTGGGGTTAGCGCCCTTGGCCAAAGCCGGCTGGATTGTAGGGCCTGCGATTGTGGATGCCAAATCTGGGGTATCCGGTGCGGGACGTGGGCTCAAAGAAAACACTCTCTTTTGTGAAGTGAATGAAGATTTGGTGCCGTATGGCACGGTGAATCATCGTCATGTCCCTGAAATGGAGGCCCAATTGGGGGTTCCGGTGCTCTTTTCGCCACATTTGATCCCGATGACGCGGGGCATGTTGGCGTCGATGTATATCACCTTGCCTGCCGGGGTGGGTTTTGATCAGGTGCAGGCGGCGTATCAGGCACAGTATGCCCATGAGCCTTTTGTGACGATGTTGCCACCAGAGCAGATCCATACCCGATACGTGTCGGGGTCAAATCATTGCGTAATTGGGTTGAAGGACGCGGGGTCTCATCTAATTGTTTTTTCTGCAATCGATAACCTGATTAAAGGGGCTTCCGGTCAGGCCATTCAAAATCTTAATATCATGATGGGGTTCCCTGAAACGACTGGCCTGGCGGCCCTGGCGTTGTTTTTATAATCCATAAGGAGGCCGGACATGGGATCGATTACAGATATCGGTGGTGTTTTTTCTTCTGGCATTGCCAGCGGGATTAAGGCAAAAAAAGGGGCCAAGGACCTGGCCTTTATTTATGTGCCCCAGGCGTATGCGACGGCGGGGGTGTTTACCCGAAATCAATTCCCAGCGGCCTGTGTGACCTATACCAAACGGTGCTTGTCGCGAAATGTGTTAAAAGCTGTGATTATTAATGCCGGAAATGCGAATGCAGGGACCGGTGAAAAAGGCTTGCAAGATACCAAGACGATGGCCAGGCTTACCGCCCGAAAACTGGGATTGCGTCCCTCGGAAGTGGGGGTGGCGTCGACGGGGAAGATCGGTGAGTTTTTGCCGATGGACAAGGTTGAATCTGGTATTGAAAAACTATTGGAAAACCCGCAAGTCTCTGAAGGTGGGGTGGCGGCTGAAGCCATTTTGACCACGGATTTGGTGAAAAAGGAAATCGTAGTGACCCGACAAGTGGGGAAACGCGAGATTAAGGTGGCTGGTATGGCCAAAGGGTCCGGAATGATTGCGCCGAATATGGCGACGACCCTGATTTTTCTGGCGACCAATGTGGCCATCCCTGTGGGGCCGTTGCAAAAGCGGCTTGAAGAGGCGGTGAATAAATCCTTTAACATGATGAGTGTGGACACGGATACGTCGACCAATGACATGCTGTTGATGTTCTCCACGGGGACGGCCAAGGATATTTTGACGCTGACCCCCGAATGGGAGGCCTTGGAATCGGCCTTGTTAGAGGTGTGTGTGCATTTGGCGAAGGCTATTGCCCGGGATGGGGAGGGTGCTACCAAGCTTATCGAGGTCCAGGTGATCTGTGCGGTGAGCGGGGGCGATGCCCGGACCATTGCGATGAATGTGGTGAACTCCCCGCTCGTCAAAACAGCGATCCATGGCGCGGACCCCAATTGGGGGCGGATTATCGCGGTGGCTTGTCGGGATCCGAAACTTAAAATTAATCCAGCAAAGTTGAGTTTGAAGCTCCAAGATCATTTGATTTTTTCAAAAGGACAGCCGGTGGCCTTTGACCGGGATGCAGTGAGTGTGGCCTTGAAGGGGGACACCGTTGTAATTGCTTTGGATGTGGGATTGGGGAACGCCTCAGCCACGTCTTGGGGCTGTGATTTGACCAAGGGGTATGTTGAGATTAATACGGCGTATTGTTAAGGAGAACCCATGTACCAAGACCGGATTGATAAAGCCAAGATTTTATTAGAAGCATTGCCCTATATTCAAAACTTCCACGGGAAGACCATTGTGGTGAAGTATGGCGGGTCATTGATGGTCGATGACCAGCTCAAAAAGAGCTTTGCCCAAGATATTGTGATGCTCAAGTACGTGGGGCTGAATCCGGTGATTGTGCACGGAGGCGGTAAGGAAATCTCCAAGTGGATGAAGCGGCTGGGCAAGGATTCGGTGTTTGTGGATGGGCTCCGGGTCACGGATGCTGAGACCATGGAAATCACTGAAATGGTGTTGTCTGGGAAAGTGAACAGTGAAGTGGTGTCCTTGATCAATCAAGCGGGTGGTCGGGCCGTTGGGCTTTCAGGTCGGGATGCGAATTTGTTTAGCGCGAAAAAAGTGCGGTCCAAGACCAATCAGGATTTGGGACAGGTCGGGGATATTACCTCGGTGGATGTTCGGTTGTTGGGAACGTTGTGTGACAACGGGTACATCCCAGTCATTTCTTCGGTGAGTGAAGGTCAGAATGGTGAAGGCCTGAACCTAAATGCGGACCATGCGGCGCAGGAAATTGCGGTGGCCTTGAAAGTCATGAAATTGATCTTGGTGACCGATGTGTCCGGTCTGATGGTTGAGGGGAAATTGGTGCATAGTCTGGGCGTGGAAAAGGCCAAAGCGCTGTTAACTCATCCCGATGTGTCGGGGGGGATGCTCCCCAAATTGCAAGGCTGTGTCGAGGCGATTGAGGGGGGTGTTGAGGCCGCCCATATGATTAATGGGACGGTGGATCATGCGGTCCTGTTGGAAATGTTTACCGATCGCGGTATCGGAACCATGATAGGGAGGTAATTGAGATGCAACATTTTTTAAAAATTGATGATTTTAATTCAGCTGAATTTTGGTCCATTTTAGAGTCGGCGATGTCGATGAAGCGTGATGATTCTTTCGGGACAGGGGGCCTCCATTTGGAGGGCAAGACCCTGGGTATGATCTTTGAAAAGCCCTCGAATCGGACCCGTGTGTCGTTTGAGGTCGGGATGTTCCAATTGGGTGGGCATGCTGTCTACATCCAGAAACAAGATATCGGGATGGGGTCGCGTGAGCCGATCGCGGATGTGGCCCGGGTGTTGTCGCGCTACGTGGATGGCGTGGTGATTCGTGCGATGTCACATGATACGATTGCGGAATTTGCGGCGGTGTCTTTGGTGCCGGTGATCAATGGCTTGTCGGATTTGTATCATCCCTGCCAAGCGGTGGCGGATGTATTGACCATTGTGGAGCACAAAGAAAATTTACAAGGGCGCAAGATGGTGTACGTGGGGGATGGGAATAATGTGTGTGTGTCCTTGGCGCAGCTCTGTCATTTGTTGGGGATGGAAGTGGTGGTGGCTTGTCCGCGCGGCTATGAACCCCCCGTGACTGGGATTACGATCGAATCGGATGTCCGAAAGGCGGTGGCCAATGCGGATGTGATCTACACGGATGTGTGGGTTTCGATGGGGCAAGAGGCTGAAACTGAAAAACGATTGACGGATTTTAAAGGTTTTATGGTGGATATGGATTTGGTTAAACTGGCCAAACCGGATGCCATCGTGATGCATTGTTTGCCGGCGCAGCGTGGATTTGAAATTACTCACGAGGTGTTTGAATCCCCCCAAAGCGTGGTCTTCGACCAAGCTGAAAACCGACTTCACGCCCAAAAGGCGATTTTAGTGAAGTTGTTGGGGTAGATTTTATTTAAACGAAATGTGAAGTTCCTTGCCTACAGCATTGGCGATGCGGTCCAATAAGTCGAGGCTGGGCACTCGTTTGTCTAACCCCCGTTCGAGTCTCGCGATGACGGGTTGCCGGGTGTGAGCTATTTTTGAGAGCTCTTCTTGGGAGAGTTTGGCTTTCTTTCGTAAGGTGTGAACAAGAACCGCAGTCTCATTAATCAATCGCTCTCGACGATAGTGTTCAGCAAACTCAGGGTCGGTGAGTTTTTGGTCTAAGTAGTCCTCAAATGGGATGTTTTGGGGTGTCTTTTTCACGGTTCATTACCTCCTGGATTCTTTTTTTGGCGATTTCAATTTCTTTGGTTGGTGCTTTTTGGGATTGTTTTTTGTATCCGTGTACGTTGATTTCCCATAGCTTTCCCTCGATTTGTCTAAAGACGGCTCGGTTGGATTCTAATCCCAGTAATCGAATGCTATCCAGTACGCCTAATATCGGGAGTGTAAATTAAAGAGTGTAATTTCAGAATAGGAACCGCAACAAAGAAGCCCAAGGGGTGGAATGGAGCGTAGC
>JAHFCZ010000164.1 GCA_023249285.1 bacterium
TTGCAACAGGTCCTCAAGCTCAAAGCCCCCGATCGCCCCCTCGCCGACACCCCCGCACTGGAATGGGGTCGGCATCTGCATACCCTCATCCAAACCCTGACCACCACGCTACATACCCTCGAAACGGCCATCCTAGCCACCCAAAAGCAATTCCGAGCCCTTACCCAAACCCATATTGAATGGCAGATCAAAGTCCAAAATTTTATCGACACCACCCTCCCCCAATTCCTAGATTTAGTTAATAATACTGATTTTTTAAAAAATATTTCAGAAACAGAAGCCCCCTTCGAAATTCATCTCCCCCATCCTGACCATGGCACCCTCACCCTCCAAGGTCGTTTTGATGCCCTGTCGTCCCACGCCATCGTCATTGACTATAAAAGTGGAAAGTCGCTGCCCTCTCGGGCTGATTTTACGCAATTTCGCAGCCTTCAAATCCCAGGCTATTTGATTGCCTTACAGCACCTTTTCCCCCTCGAGCCCGTGGCGGCCGCTTATTTTGTCCAGCTCCATGACGAGGTCGGGGCCCACATTGCCGCACTCACGGCCGAGGCCGCCGCCGGAAAATGGATTGAAACAGGGTCCAAGCGTCCTTTTATACTCAGCCCAGACTGGACCGTGACCTTTTTGGATCATTTGGCCAAGCTCAGAGACCTCATTTATGCGGGGAAATTTAGCCCAGACTCCCACGTCGATCTCCCCCATATGGCCACCCAACGTCCCCAAACCTGCCATTATTGCGACTACAAAAGGAATTGCACGTATGCCAAACGCTACGAGTCTTATTAAAACCAGTTTTGAGCAAGAACGGGCACTGGATTTAACCAAGAGTGTCCTCGTGATTGCAGGTGCAGGCTCGGGCAAAACCGCCATTTTGGTGCAACGCTATCTCAAATTAATGATGACGCACACCCACTGGCAACCCAGCGACATTGTGGCCATTACCTTCACCAAAAAAGCCGCGGCGGAAATGATGACTCGGGTCCATTACACCCTCAGCCGAAACGAGGGTGATTCACTGGCGCGGCAACGCCTGGCCCAATTGCATACCGCAAGGATCAGCACCATCCATGCCTTTTGTGCAGACCTGCTCCGAAGCTACCCGATCGAGGCCCAGGTCTCACCGGAATTCACTATTTTGGATGAGCAGCAATCCAGCTGGCTCTGGCAAACCACCCTCGATACCTGTTTGATCACCTGGGCCGGCACCAAAACCCCGGCCTATTTGGCCTACCTCGCCCACCATGCTCGCCCCCAACTGCGAGAAGATTTAACGGAATTTCACCGCAATCGGGATAAAGTACAGGCCGTGCACCCCTGTGCCCCCACCACCCCGATCGAACACGTAACCGCCTCGCTCACCACCCTTCATCACCTGGCACACCAGGCGTTTGCTCAGGCCAAAACCGGGCAAGAAGCCCTCGATTACGACGATTTACTCCACCTCACCGGCACCCTACTGCGTACACATCCCCCCATTGTCACCGAAATTCGAGGGGGGATTCAGGCAATGATGATCGATGAATTCCAAGATACAGACCCCCTCCAATGGGAAATTTTGAGCACCCTGTGTGGCTACGATCCCAGCGAAGACACGCTAGCCAAAAACCTCCTCATTGTCGGCGACCCGAAGCAGGCCATTTACGGATTCCGGGGGATTCATACCCACCTCTTTTCACAGATCCAGACAGAGTTTACCCACCAATTTCTCAACACCACCGTCGTGCAACTCACGGATAATTATCGGACCCAGGCGCATCTTCTCTGTGAGCTCAACCCTATCTTTGAGCGTGTGTTTGCCCAGGATCCCACCCTCAATTTCACCCCTCTCTCGGCCAAGCGACCCCCGTCATTGGAACAGCCGTTGACACTCACCGCTTATGACAGCCGCAGCCTCGATGTCGACCGCGAAACCATTTTGATGTCCGAATGGATTCGACATCTGCATCAAACCCAAGGCTATGCCTGGCAAGATTTTGGGGTATTGCTACGTCGCAAAAAAAGCCTTCACACCCTCCAAAAAACCTTGGAAGCCTTAGGCATTCCCGCCCAGTTGCCCCAAGCCCCCGCCCCGCCCAATAATTTCGACTGGGCACTCTACAACCTGGCCCTCGGCCTCCTCAATCCTCAAA
>JAHFCZ010000091.1 GCA_023249285.1 bacterium
TTCCGTCGGCAGCCTCACACATTCGGCAAAAGCACTTGATTTGAGCATGCTAATCTTATAGTTTCTCTGTTGCGAAATATCCAAATGATCCCATTTTCGGCTTCCTCATTTGGAAGAACCAAACCGTGTCAGCCGAGAAATGTGCCCTTTGGACATTTCGCTAACATCGCTTTTTCTAGGTTTTTGCACTTTCGCAACAGCTGTGTAACTATGCTAAACTTTGGTCACAATGTCACACACTGATTTATGCCAATCTACGCCCTACGACACTCTCGATTACGCTCAATTTTCACAGGCCTGTCGGGCCTGTACGCAATGTGTACTCGCGCAGACCCGAACCCAAGTGGTCGTGGGTCATGGCCCCGTCCCGGCCCATTTAATGGTGATTGGGGAAGGCCCGGGGGAACAAGAAGATCTGCAAGGTCGCCCTTTTGTCGGCAAAGCCGGTCAATTATTGACCAAGATTTTTGAGTCCGTGGGGATCGACCGCGAAAAAGAGGTGTACATCACTAATATTGTAAAATGCCGCCCTCCGGGAAATCGCACCCCCCACCCGAGTGAATCCAGCACCTGTTCTCCCTTTTGGATCCGGCAATTGAGCTTGGTAAAACCTAAAATTTTGATTTTATTGGGAGCGCCTTCCCTCAAAACCGTTCTCGGAGATATCGGAAGCATTACCACCGTCCGCGGCAAGTGGGTCCAACAAGAGGTTCCCTATATGCCCGAGCCCTTGTACATCATGCCCATGTTCCATCCCTCGTATTTACTCCGAAACGCCTCGAAAGAAAAAGGCAGCCCTAAATGGTTGACCTGGCAAGACATGCAAGAAGTCAAAACGGCGTTGGATTTTTACAAGACCTAAGGATATACTGAGCACGTTATGGCACGATTTTCCTCTAAAAATTTACCTAAAACCACGCCGAAGCACTATAAGCTTTCAGAGCACTTTTCCAAACGGGATTTTGTGTGCCGTTGTGGCAAATGTGATTCCGCGATCAAGATCAGCCTTGGATTGCTGGGTGGCTTGGAGTTTTTGCGGAGCAAGTCTCGTGCTCGGGTTCAGATTGTGAAGGGCTACCAATGCCCCGAATCGGCCGAAAACTCCGGAAAAATCAAGCGAAACTACCACACCATGGGGGTGGCTGCGGATGTGACGCTTGAAAAAAAGACCCTTGAAGAAACCTTTTTAATTGCCGAAACCATCCCCGAATTTTTGGGCTTGGGCTTGGATTTAAAACATGGACATGTCCATATGGATACCCGAAAAGACAAGGCCCGATCCCTGTGGGTTGTAACCCATGCCGGGGAAAATATCCCGCTCAGCGATGAAAATCGCGCAACGTATTTGCCCCCCCAACTGGTGGAGCCTGTCGAAAATAGTAGTGAAGCGGCTTCTTCCGCCGCATAATGGCGTCTTTTTCTGCCCTTGTTGATGATTTTCTGACCCAGTTAAGCACCGCCAGACAGTATTCTCCCCATACCGTCTCGAGCTACGCCCTTGCGTTGCAGGATCTTTTTGGATTTTGTAAATCCAAGCGGGTTCGACATCCCGAACGGGTGACCTTGGCCCATTGCCAGGATTATTTGATGCATCTGTATGACCAAAAGCGCTCTGCGCGCACAGTGCGACATCGCATTGCGGTGTTTCGGTCATTTTGGACATATTTGATCGCAATTCAAGCGACCACGGCCTCCCCCTGGTCCCAAGTGTTACTCCCCAAATTAGGGGCGCGGCTGCCCCATACGCTATTTACCGAACAAATGATGTCATTTCTGAACAGCCTCCCTCAAAAAACACCACAGGACCTACGCAATGCAGCGATTTGTGAGCTCTTATATGCCAGTGGCATTCGTGTATCGGAGCTCGTGCAACTGCGCCCACAAGACGTGGATTGGGACTCTCATGCGCTTCGTGTAATCGGAAAGGGAAACAAAGAACGCATTACCTTATTCGGGGAGGGCGCAGCGCTGGCCTTGACCCGCTATATTCAGCGGGCCCGACCGCGTTGGCAAAGCGCCGGCTCCAGCACTGTGTTTATCAATCCCTCCGGTGCCCCACTCTCCATTCGGGCCGTCCAACGCTTGATTAAAAAGCTCACCGCCCCTTACCCCGAGCTCGCCAAGGTCACCCCGCATACCCTGCGCCACTCGTTTGCTTCAAGCCTCTTGAATGGGGGAGCAGATCTCAAAATTATCCAAGATCTGTTGGGACATAGCAGCATTACCACCACTCAGGTCTATACCCACATCCCCAACGATGCCCTCCAGAAAGTCTATCGTCGTGCGCATCCCCGGGGGCGGGAGTAATTGCATATTTGATAACCTCGTTAGGTTCAGATACAATATCCCCTTATGTGCCGCATTAATCCTCGCGTTGATTTCGCTTTCAAAAAACTCTTCGGTTCCGAAGAAAACAAAGATATTTTATTGCCCTTTCTTAATGCCATCCTGCCACCTCAAGACCAAATCACCTCTCTTGAACTCAAAAACCCCTACAACCTCCAAGATTATGCCTCTGACAAATTATCCATCCTCGATATTCGTGCCATTGATAGCTCAGGGCGACACCTCACCATTGAAATGCAAATCGCAGATCACCTCGATTACGAAAAACGCGCGCTCTTCTGCTGGTCTGATGTCTATGCCAAGCAGCTGGGCGAAGGCGATTCCTACACCGAACTCAAAAAAACCATCGCTATCCATGTCCTCAATTTTAACCTCATGGACGAGCTCGCCTACCACAACATCTACAAAATCAAAAACCTCGACACCAACACTGTCGCCTTTGAAGACTTTCAATTGCACACCATTGAACTTAAAAAATTTAGTGCTGATCTTGCCCATCTTACGACGTCTCTAGATCGTTGGGTCACGTTTCTCACCAAAGCCAATCAACTCTCCAAATCAGCCATCCCTTCTGAACTCGCCTCCGAGCCTGGCATTTCTAAAGCCATCTCCGTCTTGGACACCATTAACCTCAATGACGATGAAAGAGCTCGTTATGAGGATCAGCTAAAATGGCTCAGGGACGAAGAATCCATTATTCGTACCGCTCAACTTCGCGGCGAGGAACGGGGACGCGCTGAAGGTAAGGCGGAAGGCTTAGCCGAAGGCAAGATTGAAGGCCAATCAGAACTCATCAAAACCATGCATCGATCTGGCCTGCACGTCGACCAGATCTCTCAATTTACAGGATTGACCCCAGTTCAGATTCAAGACTTACTTAACTCTTGAAAGTGTAAGGTACCAGGTCCCTCTGTAAGCCAAGGTGCCAGGTCAAAAATTAAGCCAAATCGAATCTAAATTTATACCCGGCATCCCTGTAGAGACGCAAAATCTGGGGCAAATCCCCAACGATGCCCTCCAGAAAGTCTATCGTCGTGCGCATCCCCGGGGGCGGGAGTAATCGCATGTTACTACCCCCCTCACGATGCTATAATGCCCCAACATGAAATCAACGATCCACATCCACCACCGCATCCAATCCCATCTATCGGACAAAGCACTATTCCAAAACTTACAAAACATCGACTCATACTACCTCCAATTAAGCCCTGCTCATCGAGCATTCAAAGTCACTCACGGATCACTTGAGGTAGAAGGCAGCCAAATCGAAAACGAAGAATCTGTTTGGGGACAAACCGTTACCCATCACTACATCATCCAAAAAATAGATCCCAACCGTCATATTCAACTTGTCTCAAATCCCTCTCGCGTCACCATTTGGGGCCTGTTTAAGATGTCTATCTCTACAACGGTCGATTTTATAATTACCCCGACGCCGCAGGGCGCTACTCTAACTTCAACACTAACCTTAAATTTTGGCTCACGCCTCAAAAAGCAGCTGGCCCTAGCAGCGGGCACACGCTGGATTTGGCAACACCATCTCAAGGAAGAACTCGAAAATGGCAAAAAAATATTCGAACAAAATTAAATACCTTGCAATATGGACCACCTTACTACTAGGCAGCACCCCCTGTTTCGCACAAGATACCCTCACGCCATTTACCCTGCTTGACCAACAGGACCACCCCCACGCGATCGCATTCCCCGCTCACAAACCCTGCATCCTCATCATTGGAGACCGAGACAGCGCCAATCAAGCCAAAGAATGGGGCGCCTCTCTGGGCTTACAGCTCAAAGACAAAGTCACTTACATTGCCATCGCCGCAATGGGTGGTGTTCCGGAATTATTCAGAGGCTTTGCCAAAGGCAGCATCAACAACCCACGCCCCACATTACTAGACTGGGACAATAAAATATCCACCCCACTCGGCCTAGAACCCAAGCAATGCCTCGTTATCCTCACCAACAAAACTGGCACCATCCTCACCACACAAAAAGGCCCTTTAACCCCAGAAAAACTGCAGCAGCTCGTGGTTAAATTTCAGAAGTTAATTGATCCGCATTGAACGCCCTGTGTTTCGAAGGTTGCAGTTGGTGGAGCCCAGGAAGTTGCTGAACCTCCAATCGGTTAGGTAAGGGACGACGTCCATTCCATCCCTTACCCCACTACAGGTAGACTTAAAGAGTCAAGATAACTGAGAATTATTGGGTTTCAATTTCAAATGTGGCATTCCCAGACACCACTATCTGAGGCACATCATTAATCGATAACGTATGATCAGGTCCACATACCAGGGTTAGTTTTGACCCCGATGTATTCCCTGCCTTTCCCGTAATGGTCAACCCGCTAACAGTCGGAAGCCCCGAAAAACTTCCGTGAAATGTTTGTCTTTCTACATTTGGCGAAACTGATCTTGGCCCTACTTTCATCATCGTAATTGTAAAGGACTCCCCTGCAGTATACTTCGCTTTTTGAGGACTAATTGAAAACGAAACCGTTGTCACCGGCGATGACTCCGATGTGCTACTTGTTACTCGCCCGCACCCTGCTATTGCCATCACCATACAACAAGCTATGCCAATATAAAAATTAAAACCACTTTTCTTAATCATTATACAAAAACCCTCCTATATACAACTCAATATTTATTTCGTCATACATTTTAAAATATTATTTAAGTTATTTCAATACACTTATTTTATAATCGATCATTATTTAACGGTACTCGATGGTAAGAGGCAAGGTACCAAGGCAAGGTACCAGGTCCCTCTGCAAGCCAAGGTGCCAGGTCAAAAAAAATTAAGCCAAATCGAATCCAAATTTATACCCGGCATCCCTGTAGAGACGCAAAATCTGGGGCAAATCCCCAACGATGCCCCCCAAAAAGTCTATCGGCACGACCATCCCAGGGGGCGGGAGTAATCACATGTCACCCAAGCCCAAACCGTTCAGAAGGTCACTACCCTATCGCTTTCTTTGATGATCTCATACATATCCTTCATCGTGCTGATCGGACACATTTCGGTGCCTTCCTGATTGCGGGATTTAATACAAGTACCGCAAGCAAGAATCTTGCCGCCGTCTTGTAAAAATTTCTCCGCCTGCTCAATAGTATTGAATTTGTCAGTGCTTATGGCCTGGTATTCCACGCCTTTTCCGGCCAAAAATACCTTAACCCCATCTTTTTGGCCAAGAGCAAAATTTGCATACCTTAACGCATTCCAGCAAGTTTCCGCATCGTTAGTTGAAATGATGACGCCTATCTTCATACGCAAAATCTCCTCTATTTTATTGCAACAATCCCGTAGTGGTATGGCCTCAAGTCATATCTTTGTAAAGAATGAAATCCAGCATTTTCTATCCACCCCCAGCAGTCCTCCTGCGTCGGCCGGATTTCCATTGCGGGACCGCGAGGTGTTAAAGGATCGTAATTCCAGTGAATGACCCCGAGCTTGCCGTTTTTCTTCAATACCCGTTTCGCCTCTCCTATTAAAACCTCAGGGTGCTCAAGATGCAGGATATTGAAAAGCATCGCATACGCCATGCTTTCATCCGGCAACCCTGATCCTTCAGTAACAAAATCGCGTAAAATTGTCCGCACGTTATTCAAACCCTGTTTTTTGGCTGCATCCGCAGCAACGCTTATCATACCCGGTTCAATATCGAGGGCATAGACCGTCCCGCCGATCATCTGCGAGGCTGGGATGGTAAAAGTACCATACCCACAGCCGAACTCCACGACATCCTTGATTTGTTTATTGATACCGAGTGTCGCCAGAACCGCTTTGGGCTTAAAAAATGTCTCCCACATCTCACGTTCCGGCATTGCGCTATCTCGAATTTTCATTCACTTCTACTCCCGTAGCATTCATATTTGATACCCTCATTAGCTTCAGAACAATCAAATACATTGTCTATGGCACCCCTTTTTCTGTCCATTGAAATGTGAATACTCACCTTCGTTGCCCTCGGATCGCCTCTAATTCTGACCTAGTTTTAGGGATAAGCTCA
>JAHFCZ010000013.1 GCA_023249285.1 bacterium
CGCTTGATTTATACGCGTTTGCATTTTTGCGATTCAGTGCCGCGGGGATAATCGTGTCTTTTTCACCCGCAATGAATAACAGTGGGGCATGCGGCTTTTTAAAATCGATTTTCCCGACTCTCCCGGAAATTTGACGGGGAATCATTCGGCTTTCTGGTACGACAAAGTGTTGAAAGGCCACTTCAGTATCGGCCAGGGTCATGGTGTTACAAAACGCCTGATGGAACCATTGGACACTGGGATTACACACGGTCTTCCCTTTGAGGGGATTAATGACCGGGAGATTGACTTTCAAGAAGGTCCAGTCCAGGACAATGATCCCGCTGGGCGGGGCGCTATCAATACAGATACCCGCCTCGGCCAGCCCTAGGGCGACGAGCTTTTGCACAAACAGCCCGCCCATCGAATGCCCAATCAAAATGGGCTTTTCGGGCAAGGCTGCGATCTGCTGGGCCAAGGTCTCTAATACTGTTTCAAAACGAAGGCTTTCGAGGCCTTTTGGCGGATTAGCTCTCAGGGCTGTTGGGTCTCCGCTATGAAAGGGATAATCTGGGGTATGGCAAGAAAAGCCCTTTCCCTCGAAATAGGTCGCCCACTCCCCCCAACTTTTGGAATTCATAAATAGACCGTGGATAAAAAAAATGGTTTTGTTTTTCATAGAAATCTAGCCGATCAGAATTTGAATGTCACCCCGGTTTGAATATCGCCTTTGTCATTCACCTCGGCCTTGAATAGATGATCCACATCCAGCTCGGCTTTCGCCTGAAGATGGCCGTCGCTATCTTTTTCAAGATGAAAAGAGACTTGATTTTGAGGCGGCAGCGCTTGAATTGCGAGGGTCAGTCGAATATCCTCCCCGGCCTTTGTAATACTTAGCCCTTGTTTCTTGAAGGTTTCACGCTCATTTTCTGTGAGGGATTCAATTAATTTTCCATTTAAAAATATCGCCATTTTAGGCCTCCCCTTTCATTCGTTTTGGCTTAATTTATCCAATTTTCAGGTAAAATCCCCTTGCGTTTCCATTCTTCCTCGGGCAAAGGGAGCTCTTTAATGAGCCCCGAATCAATGGCAAACACCCAGGCATGAATCTTCGGGTAAATCTCTGATTTAAAGGCATTGCGCATAATGGAGGTGCAGCAGAGATTTTTGATCTGATGGATCACACTCATCTCGCTCAGACGGTTGATGCGGTCATTTTCATCGGGAAGTTGATGGAGGGCTTCCCGATTTTGGATATATAGATCCCGAATGGGCATCAGCCAGTTCTCAACGAGGCCCGTGGCATCCCCGTGATAGGCAGCCGTGACACCGCCACAGCCATAGTGCCCACAGATAATAATATGCTTGATTTTGAGTACATTAACCGCGTATTCCAGTACTGACAAAAAGTTCATATCAGTTAATGAAATTTGGTTCGCCACATTGCGGTGAATGAACAGCTCCCCCATGGCCGTTTGGGTGATCTGGTCCACGGGTTTTCGGCTGTCTGAACACCCCACAAACAAGTACGGCGGGCTTTGTCCCAGAGCATGGGTCTTAAAAAACTCAGGGTCTTTCGCCTGGAGCTCCAGTGCCCACTTGCGATTATTGGCAATTAATTCATCATATTCGTGGTATTTCATGATGTGAAATATAGCACATATTATTTTGTGCTAGAATAGCCGCCTATGTCTTTTTTTATGCCCCTCAGAGCGGGCTTATTTTTACTCATTTTGTCCTTCCCTATTTGGGGAACGTCGACTCTCTATCACGGGGCTTTGGATGACTTTTACCAGGGGCGATACCCGTTGGCCTTGGACAAACTGTCTCATGCGACTGAGGATCCGGGGGATCAGGTGCAGTTGCTTCGGGCCTTGTGTGAGCTCAAATCCGGACATGCGACCGTGGCCCAGGAGCTGTTTTCACGGGTGAATCTTGAGGCTCTAACTCTAGGCCATTTTGAGCCTATCTTAAGACTCCATTTTGCACTTTCAGATCCCCTTTTAAGGGGGGTGTCTTTAAACCGTAGCCTCACCACTGCTCGAGGTGAGATCCAATCCAATCGGGCCTATACCCAACTCTCCCTTCAGGTTGCAGACCGGTTATTTGCAGATCGGGAATTTCAATTGGCGAAGCCCATTTATCTGTGGATTAGCCAGCAGCGATCTTCGGATTTTCAGGTGAGCGCCTTGCGCAACCTCTTTGAAACCGGGCTGTTGACCCAAGATTATGGCCTCGCATCAGAGACCTATCGGACGTTATTGGGCACTGGGGTTTCTTCGTTTGAATTGGATACGCTTTTAGGGAAATTAAATACGGTATTTCAGAAAACCCAGACTATTCGTAGCATTCTTGAAACCCCCGAGGCTTTTTTAAGCTTTTTCCGACAACGTTACGAGATGCAGGACTATGGACCCGTGGCCTTTTATGGCCGTCAGTTTTTGAGTGCCTATCCCGACCATTCCGGGGTCGCCGAAGTCAAAACCAATGCGGCCATGTGCTATTTCCTCACGGCAAAATACGCACCGGCCGTAGCCTCATTTGATGAGGTCATTGCCGCCTATCCCACCAGTTATTGGGCCCGAAAAGCGCTCTTTTATAAATCTCGATCCCAACAGCGCCAAAAACAGTACGAAGAGGCCAAAACAGGGTTCCGGACCCTCATCGCCCACTACCCCCAAAATCCGTCGACCGAGTTTGTTGCAGAGTCCTATTACTACCTGTACTGGTGCTACGAAGGGCTGGAAGATCAATCGGGTTTCGCCCAGTTTTACCGAGAGTCCCCGCCCCGCTTAAAATCCACGTCGCTTTTGGATCAGGTCATCTGGCACCTTGCCTGGGATGAGTACCAACAAGGCCGCACCCCCAATGCCTACGAAATTCTTCGCGCTCACCCCCTTAGTGCCGCGTCCGATGACTTTAAGGCCAAGGTCTTGTTTTGGCTGGGTAAAATGTCCGGTGATCTCAATTCCAAAAATGCCGAAAAATCGCGGTTTTATTTTCAAAAATGTGTGCTTCGCTACCCGCTGAGCTACTACACCTATCGAATTACCCAAAACCATCTCCCCCAAGAATCGGATGCCATTGCAGCCAAGATCCGCCCCACCTATTTGAAACCGGACGCCAACGCCTTGCGTTTGGTGGACTTGGGACTCGGAGATTGGGTGGCCGATGATCTGAACACCCAGTTGTCCACGGCCAAAACCAAGGGCCCCGTTGCCTTCACACTGGCCACTATTTATTTTAACCAACATCGCTACTATGAGGCCATCAGGGCTATTTACAAATCCGGGATTTCGATGAATTCTCAGCGCGTGATTTCCAAAGAAATGCTGCGAATCATGTACCCCCGACCCTACTGGGATGCGGTGGTGACCCACTGTAAAACCTATGGCGTTGACCCGTATTTGGCCGTCGCATTGATGCGCGAGGAAAGCTTGTTTAATACCCAAGCCCGGTCACCGGTCGGGGCGCTGGGGCTGATGCAACTGATGCCCGGCACCGCCCAAGGCTTGGCCCAAGGTGCAGAAATTCCGTGGTCCGGGCCCGAAACGGCCTTGGATCCGAGCAACAATATCCTGTTTGGGGTTCGCTATCTTTCAGGGCTTAAAAAGACCTTCAACACTAATTATGCCCAGATGCTTTCGGGTTATAATGCAGGGCCCTATGTCACTCAAAAATGGGCCGGTGCGCAGTCGGATTCGGATGTCGATCGATTTGTGGCCAGCATCCCCTACAACGAAACCAACGGGTATGTCACCCGAGTGCTGAAAAGCTACTGGGTCTACCGTCTCCTTTACGACGGATTTTCGTCACGAGACGCCGGGAAATAGAGTAGGAATTCTGTCCCTTGATTTGGCACGCTATTCACCACCATATGACCGCCATGGGCCTTCACGATAAATTGGACCGTCGAGAGCCCCAATCCCGTCCCTTTCCCCTCTCCCTTGGTTGAGAAAAAGGGATCGAAAATCTTATCTACAATATCCTCTGGGATCCCTGAGCCCGTATCGGCCACCCGTAAGCACACATAATCGCCAGGTGAAATCCCCCCCAAATCTTGGGAAAAATCTGGATCTACATCTACGTTATGTGCACTTACGACCAGCACCCCACTTTCCTCAGGGCCAATCGCATCCCGGGCATTGGTACAAAGGTTGATCATAACTTGGTGAATTTGAACGGTATTGGCTTGGATATTCCACAAGTCATCCGGAATTTCGAGATTAAAGCAAATTTCTGGGGGCAGCCCTTGAACCAAAAGGTCTCGCAGCTCTGTCACCAGGGGCTTGATGTAAATCGTTTCAGTTTGGACATCGGTTCCTTTGGTATAGGTTAGCATTCGCCCCATTAAATCAGCCCCTCGTTTTACGCCTTTTTCGACCATCTCAAGGATCGTGACCCCATTCGGTTGTACGGTCTGTCGCAGGACTTTGGTTGCCATTAAAAACATCGCAAAGAGATTATTCAAATCGTGAACAATCCCACTGCTCAAGGAGCCCACGCTTTCCATGCGCTGGAGTCGGAGCAGTTGACTTTGGAGATTCTTTTTCTCCGCATTATCCACATCTAGGATCCCCACATATTTCACGGTCGTGTCGGTTAAAAGCACCCACCGGCTTTCAACGGATTTGAGGGTCTCATCAAAATTATAATTGAGCTCCCCCATCCAACTTTTTTGGGAGGCCACAAGCTCAAACGCTTGCTTAAATCTGACTTGTTCTGAATACGATAAAAAGGGGTTCAGCGGAAACGGGATTTGGCCTTTTTCTCGGCTAAAAAATGCCAAGGCAGCCTGGTTGGCATACACCACGCGCAGTTGTTCATCGATGACATAAAACGGGAGGGCCAATTTATCAAGAATCGGCGAATATGTGGATAATTCCTGAAGACTCATTAATTCCGGTGCCAGCAAACGTTATCCCCTCATGCAAGCAAAACAGTTGTTTGAAATCATTTTTTGAAACGGATGTTTTAATTGTACCACAAGTTGAGGGTAAACACAGGGGCAATTTTTATCCTTGGTTTATCTTGCGACCTTGCTATAATGTGCGACCTTGCTATAATAGCGGTAATTTTTTACCTGCATGAAGGAACCCCATGACAACTGCCCCAGAGGCTACGCCCACCCTCAAAGATCACTACGAACATGATATCCTGGTGGTTGGCGAAGATGACCCCAATGTTCTTACTTTTTCGTATGCTGTTCCGTTTACTTTGTCCAGAATGTGCCGCAATCAATGCCCTTACTGTTCGTTTCGCAAGCGCGATACGTTAACCGTTCCCTACTCCACGATTCGTACGGCCAAAAAAGTCCGTCAATTGGGGGTACGCGAAGCTCTCTACGTCGGTGGCGAGCGCCCTGATAAATTTTCCCAGGTTCGTTCTGTGCTAGATCTCTGGGGGTTCAGCTCCTACCTGGATTACGTGTATACCATTTGCGAGCTTGGATTTTTGGAAGGATTAATTCCCGTCATTGAGGGCGGATTTTTCAGTCCCACTGAGCTCAAAAAACTCTCTGAAGTCTGTGCGATCTCTCGGGTGATGTTGGATTCTGTAGATGCCAACCTCCAGGACACCATTTACCCCCAATCTCCAGGAAAAAAGCTGGAATTACGGCTGAAACTTTTGGAGTGGCAGGGTCGCCTCAAATTTCCAACGGCAACAGGGATTATGGTTGGGATCGGTGCCTCAAAGCCACATCGGCGAGATCTTCTCCATGAAATAGCCAAGGTACACACTACCTACGGCACCATTCATGAAGTCACCATTCAAAACTTAATGCCCGAGGCCAATACGCCTTGGGCCGGCAAACATACCCCCTCCAAAAAGGAAATGATAGACGCCGTGGAGATGGCGCTTGAGATTCTCCCTGCTGACATTTCGGTGAATATCCCCTTGGATTTAAATCCCGATATCGAAGATTTTGTGAAGGCAGGGATTCGGGATTTAGGTCGAATTTATGAGGGAAAGAGCCCGTATTACAAAGGGACCCCTGTGGATTTTGATCAATTGGACGAACGACTCTTTGCGATGGGTTATGAACTCCAGCAACGCTTCCCTTTGAAAAAATCTTTCATCAAAAATGGACTGTATTCCAAAAAATTAGGCCAAGTCTTTGATGCCTATCGGTACCGGATCAAAAAGGACGGCAGTGACGGGCGGGCTAAAGAAGGGAAGCATTTTTGAGCCTTCCTTCAGGCAGTGCGAAGTCTGTGGATCCCACGGCCCCTGCAAATGGAGCGGGGGCTTTGGAGCGACTGTCCCGACACTCCCAGAGCGGCTCTTTTCAGCAGAATCTGGACCTTGCCCGGGACCCCGATGGGCATTCTACCCCGGTTAAAATCGGTGATAACGTCTATCGCTCCCAAGACGAAGAGAACCGCAAAAAAGCACTCGCTGTTATTCCTTACGGCTCCGAGCTTTGGATTCGGTTTTTTGATGCGTCTAGTCTTCAGGCCAAGCCTGACCAAGCCCTGGAAAGCCTCGTCCATACGGCGCTTGTATATGTCGACAAGCAACCCGATTCCGTGACTCAGGTGCATTTCCAGGTTGAGGGCCCTATTCCCATGGCCATTTCAATTTCACGTCAAAATCAAACCTTTTCCGTCACCCTTCATGTCTCTTCCGAGCTCAAAAAAGAACTCGCCCCTCACATGGCTAATCTGGGACATCTCTTGGAGCAAAAACTCGATCAACGGCATGTTGATATCCAGCTCTCCGCTCAGCAACAACAGTCTTCCGGTGGCCGCCAAAATCGGCAACAACAGGGTCAATCCCAAGATTCTGAGACTAATCCCGACGCTTTCCAGGAGCTCATGAAATTATGATCTTTGTGCCTGGTCACCTCATTGCGCAGACTGATTTGACAATCCCCAGCTTGTATGGGAATGTACTGACGCCTGATCAACAGCAGGCTTTGTCTCAACTTCAAACCCCGGTTGAGACCCCTGCCCCAACGGTCAGCACGTCTCCTTCATTGATTCCGCCTACTCCCTCGTCTGCCCCCATTATCAACCTTGTCACTTATCTCAAAACTCGATTTTTCGGAAAGACTATTCCATTGAGCGATTCGCACCATGTCATGACAGGATTGGGGGTTGTAATTGGGGTTGAAAAAATTGAGAATTCTATATACTTTAACATGCATGCTACTGACTCGGACCAAACCTATAAAGCCAGAGTGGTCTTCGAAAAATTATTGGGGGGGGTCTCTTTTCGTGAAGCTGCAATGGATCCTACTGCAGGTGCTGCGACACGGCTGGATACCGAAAACCGGATTAGTGCCGGGCTTACGCCCTTGTTGGGCGACACCGCCACTGCCACACCGATCACTACCAACCCTACACAACCCGCAGCTCCGCCTCGTTTGGGCGCGCTTCCTCATGAAGCCATTGATTACTATGATCCGTCCAGTGATGACACCCTCCCTGGGGCCCTTAGCTTTTATAAAGGGAACCTCTATTTTTCAGACGACGGATCGCCCATCTTTGTTCGGGCGCAAAAAGAGTAGCTTATGAGCACCCGAAATCCTTTTGCTTATTCCCGCACTATCCGCCTCGCTCCTGCGATTGGGGACTGGACGACGATTCAATATCGTGGAGACCTCGAAGACACCCAAATCAGCTCCATTCAAAACATTGGCTTTAATGGGCTCCCCAAAGAACAGATTCATAAGGCCCATCTCCTGCATTACCGGATCGCGGAGGGTATGGTTCAACAGCTTTCTAAGGACATGGACCTCAATGTCGAATTGTTTACAGTGGGGGCAGCGCAAATGTCCTTTGGTGATTTTTGGCAGCAGTATTCCGAGCCTTTTGTTCAAACCCAGCTCACGCTACCTGGGTTTGGCAGTGCCGCATTGATGCTCGATTGGGAACTCGCCGATGCCATGGTGAATCGCCTGACCGGTGGCAGTGGAGAATCCAGTCAACATATTGAATTTAGCGCCGTCGAGCATGCGATTCTACAAACTGAAATGACCCAGATTCTTGGGATTTTTGCGCAAGGTTGGAACCATATTTTTGAGGCAGCAGCACTTTCTCCCAAGTTTACTTCCGGTATCGTCGAAGATGATGGCAAACGCTCGATTCGCGAAGCGGTTACCGTCTTTTCTTTCCAAATTTCATTCGGGAAATCTGATTTGAAACGTCTGTATTGTGTGTACCCCAGTGCGGTGTTACGCAGCCTCCTGAACGCCCGATCCGGGATTGCGAAAAGCGTCTCCCCGCTTATTTCACTTCAGCGACGCACCCTTAAAAACCTCAAGACGGAGGTTAAGGCCACCTTGGGACGTGCCACGTTGACTATGAGTGAACTTCGCGGGCTCCAAGCGGGGGATATTATTCCGCTGGATACCCAACTCGTTGCCCCACTGGAACTCACCTTGGGTAGCACTACCCAGTTCAATGTTCAGGGCGGCATTTCTCATCATCGTTACTGTGTTCAGTTGATTTTCTTGGACTCTCCAGAATCTCCAGCTTCGTTTTCTCACGCACCAGCCCCTGTTTCACCGTCACCACCCGCCCCCCCTGAAGCCGATGTCTCCGTGCCCGAAGTTATGCCTTATGTTGCAGCCGCTACCGCAGCTGACGCACTCCCGCTTTCCAATGGAGCGATTGCTGAATCGCATGAACCTAACGAAGCGCATGAAGAGCTTGAGGACTGGGATTCCGGTTATTCTGCCGTACAATCTGAGGAAAACGACTCTGAGGAAGATGAATTCGAATCGGATGAAGAAGAGTCCCATGATGAGGCCGATGATTTTGACTACGATGACGAAGAGGAAGCCGAAGAAGAGGCCTCTCCAACTGAAGAGGAAGCGGATGAGGATCAGTTTGCGCCTCAGGGCCAAGATTCTCCAACCCCGGCTCCCGCCACCAAACAAGCGGATTCTTTCCCCGGCGAAGCCAATGAAACGCCCCATGACGAAGACTTATCTTGGGACAGTCTCGACGATCATTTCTAGGAATTTTTTATGAGAATTATCAGTGTTATTAACTACAAAGGGGGGACAGGCAAAACCAGTACGGTTGTTCATTTGGCCCATGGATTGGCGCTATTGGGTCAAAAAGTGTTGGTTGTTGATCTCGATCCTCAAGGGTCTGTCGGCTATTATCTTGGCCTTTCTCCCCAGAATACCGTTTACAATCTGCTCATCGACAATACCCCTTATACCCAATGTATCGTTCATGCCCGCCCGAATTTGGATGTCATTTGCGCCAATGAGCGGCTCTATCCGGCTGAGCTCGCCATGGGGCAGTTCCGTCAAAAAGAAAAAGTATTGGCAGAGCGCCTAGGGACTGTCTCAGGCTATGATTTTATTATTTTAGACTGCGCCCCTTCGATGAATCTCTTGAACCAGAACGCCCTCTTTTTCGCAAGGGAGGTTATTTTGCCTGTCTCAATGGAGTATCTCTCTCTCGTCGGGGTGAAGCAACTATTGAACAATATCAAGATCATGAATAGAATATTCCGCAGAGATGTTGTCGTGACCAAAGTTGTTCCCACCTTTTTTGATAAGCGACAAGCCAAGTCAAAGCATGTCTTAGAGAGTCTTACTCGGGTATTCCCGGGCCTCGTTTCTTCTCCAATTCACGCGAATGTGGCACTCTCAGAAGCGCCAGGTCAGCGTCAAACCGTTTTCGAATACAAACCAAACGCAAAATCAGCTGAAGATTACATCAAATTATCCCGGGAGGTGTTGGATCATGACCAAGCGTAAACTATTTGAGGATCCATTAGAAGACATCGATCCCGTCATGCAGCAGGCATTTTCGGATCACCCTTATGCTGAAGACCCCGCGCCGGCCCTCGACAAAGAAGAGCCTACGCCTGCTGTTCCTGTCCCTGAAGAGCACCCCGAAATTTCTGACATTCAATTCCCTGAGCTTTCTAATGAGCCTTCTGGGCGTCGGGTTGAGCTTGATAAATTTGGAAACATTCCGGTCAGCGTTTCCGTCGAATTGGGTCGCTCTCAAATTTCACTCAAGGAAGTTTTTGACCTGAGTGAAGGATCCATTATTGAGCTTGAGCGTCTAGTCGGCGAGCCTTTGGACCTGGTGGTAAGTGGGCAAGTCGTGGCCCAGGGTGAGGTGGTCGCTATCGATAACAACTACGGTCTTCGTGTCACCAATATTATCAGTGCGCCCTCTACTTATTAGGGGGTGCTGAGATGTCGCTAGGGTACTACGTTCAGGCCCTTATTTCACTCGGTGCAGTACTTGCATTGATGTACTTTTTTCTTCGTATGTCAAAGTCCTATCATGCGAAGCAATACCGGGGTGAAATGAAAGTGGTTGACCGTATTGCCGTAGACCAAAGCGTGAGCCTGGTTATTGTAGAGGTCCGTGGCCGATCTCTGCTGATGAGCGTTGCAGGAAAGCAGCTGCACCTCCTGGAGCGTCTTGATGAAAAAGCTTAAACTTGGATTTCTTTTTTCGGTACTATTCAGCTTTTTTTTAGGAACCGCCGTTTTGGCCCAGCAAGAACTCCCGATTGCGTTGGACGGGTTGGCGAAATCAGGCAGCTTCAGCACTTCGATCAACCTTATTTTGTCCCTTGGGGTTATTACCCTGATCCCGTTTTTCCTGATGTCCACCACTTGCTTTCTGCGCGTCATTATTGTGCTGAGTATGATCCGGCAAGCCATCGGTACCCAACAAGCCCCCCCCAACCCCGTTATTATTTCACTGTCCCTGTTTATTACGGTTTTTGTGATGTCGCCTACGTTTGACGAGGTTCGCCAGACCGCGCTCACCCCCTTCCAGGAAGGACGTATTACCCAAAAAGAAGCGTTGAGCTTGGGGATTAAGCCTTTTCAGAAATTTATGCTTCGATTTACACGCGAGAAAGACTTGGGACTCTTTTTGGAGTTCTCTCAAGTCCGCTATACCGGCGTGAAGGAAGATGTTCCCATTTTTGTGCTGATCCCTGCCTTTATTATTTCTGAGCTCAAAACAGCCTTTCAAATTGGGTTTTTGTTGTTTATCCCCTTCGTGGTCATTGACTTGGTCGTGTCCAACATTTTGTTGTCCTTGGGGATGTTTATGTTATCTCCGGCCCTGGTTTCTTTGCCCTTTAAAATCCTTCTTTTTGTGCTCACAGATGGATGGAATTTGGTAATCCACGGTCTATTGATGAGCTACAGAGGGCCCTGACATGACGATTGATACCGTAAACAGTATCCTTGGGGAAGCGATCCAGGTTATTTTGGTGGTGTCGATGCCTTCCGTTGGGCTGGGTCTTTTAACAGGTCTATTTATTGCGGTCATTCAGGCCGTAACGCAGGTCCAAGAACAAACACTGACCTTTGTTCCTAAAATGATTGTCGTATTCTTGGTACTCGCAGCGACCTTTCCATGGACCGCTCGGGTAATTATGGAGTTGGCCATTAACTTGTGGTCCAACATTCCGATGTATGCACGATGAACTCCAAACTTATTTTCATCTTCTTTCTTATCATGGCCAGACTGGGTGGGATGGTCTCCACCGCTCCGGTTTTTAGCCGGCGCGAAGTTTTTCCTATTGCACGCTTACTCATTGTTTTTTGGACCGCCTCGGTCTTAATTTATGTGGTTCCGTTGCCCCGCGTCATGCCCGTTGGTGCAGTTGGATTTATCATGGCCTTTATTTGCGAGGCTTTTTTAGGCTTTATTATTGGCTTCACGATGGATATTTTTGTGACGGGTATTGAGCTAGCAGGGAACCTAATGGACAGCCAAGCTGGGTTGAGCGTTGCTTCAATGCTGGACCCCTCTTCTGGACGACAAATCACCTTATTGTCTTTGCTCTTGAAATGGGTGGCCTTGATTTTGTTTTTGTTGGTCGACGGGCACCACTTGGTCTTATCGGCCTTGGTTCATAGCTTCCAAATTTTACCGGTCGGCGGGCATTTTAACCTTGCTGCAGGCTCTTATGAGGTGATTAAAATTGCGAGCTATATCTTCTTTTTGGGGGTTCAGCTCTCAGCGCCTGTTCTTTTGATTATTTTCTTGGTGGACTTTGGGTTCGGTATTTTGAATAAAGTTGCGGAGCAAGTGAACGTGTTCCAACTCGGATTTCAAATCAAACCTTCCGTCAGTTTATTTATTTTTTGGCTGACTGCCCCTGGTATCGTGTCGAGCGTCAATTTGATTTTAGAGCACATCAGTGACCATCTTTTACACATCTTCCATGCATTGTTGCTCCCGACTACCTAGCCACTTTTAAGGAGCTCTTATGGGCGAACAAGATTCAGGGGAAAAAACAGAAGAGCCAACCCCCCATAAATTGCAGGAAGCTCGCAAAAAAGGACAAATTGCCAAAAGTAAGGATTTGACGTCAGCTATCCTGTTACTGGTCTCCTTTTTTATGCTCAAAAATACGTCCGTCCACATTTGGGAAGAGCTGACTCAGCTCAGCCGTATTTGTTTTGAGCAAATCCCGCTGGAATTCAGTCCGTCTGTTGCTGGCGCAATTTTAATGTATGTCTTAAAGGTTCTTTTTAACATCTTGGGGCCCATATTTGGGGCGACCTTTATTACCGCTATTATTTTGGAGGTGCTCCAAACTGGGTTTTTGCTCTCCTTTTCGCCGTTGGAGCCTAAGCTTGAAAAACTCAATCCGATCGAGGGGTTTAAGAAATTTTTCACCCTCAAACAATACATAGAGCTGGCTAAATCCCTGGTCAAAATGGGATTTGTGGTAGTGCTGATTTATTCCGTCATCAAAGAAGACTTGTTTATGGTGGTCATTTCCACCCATTTGGGGCTCTGGGAAATTATGGGCTTTACGGGAGCATTGGCCTACAAAATTGTATTGCGGGTCGGATTGTTTTATTTGATGATTGCCTTTTTTGATTATTTTTATCAGCGCTATGAGTACACCAAGTCCTTGCGGATGTCGAAAAAGGAAATCAAAGACGAGTATAAGCGATTGGAGGGGGACCCCTTGGTCAAGCAACGTCAACGGGACGTCCAACGTCAAATGGCCCAGAGCCGTCAAATGGGGGCCGTTCCCAATGCCGACGTCGTTGTCACCAATCCGATCCACTTGGCGATTGCGTTGTCCTATAAACCCAATAAAATGAAGGCCCCTCGCGTACTCGCCAAGGGAAAACGCTTGGTTGCTCAGGATATCCGCCGTCTTGCGACCGAGCACCAGATCCCCATTATTGAGAATCCGCCGCTTGCACAAGCTATGTTCCCGCTGATTGAGGTGGATGAAGAAGTCCCGCCTGAGTTTTACAAAGCGGTAGCCGAGATTTTGGCCTTTGTGTATAATTTGAAGCACAAAAAAGCCCGAAAACCGCGAGTGATTACTTAAAAATGGCCATTATCAACCTCCGCATGTTTAAAGATTTATTCAACCCGGCCGACATTATTATGGCGGCGGTGCTGATCTTGATCGTGGCCTTGATGGTCATCCCCATTCCTACGCTTGCGTTGGACCTCCTGATGGTCATCAATATTGCTGTCTCGGTCATGGTTCTTTTGGTGGCCATGTACTTATCCCAGCCGCTTGATTTTGCCGCCTTCCCCTCTCTACTTTTGATTTTAACCTTGTTCCGACTGTCTATTAACGTTTCTTCTACCAAGTTGGTGTTGGGGCTCGGACAGGATTTTGATGGGCACGTCGTCTTGGCCTTTGCGGACTTTGTCACCCGGGGGAATTTTGTGGTGGGGGTCGTGGCGTTTGCCATTATTACCTTGGTACAGTTTATGGTGGTCACCAAAGGGTCGGAACGGGTGGCTGAGGTTGCCGCTCGATTTACCTTGGACTCTTTGCCAGGCAAACAGATGAGTATCGATGCAGACTTAAATGCGGGGCTCATTGATGCAGACCAAGCCAAGGAACGCCGTCGAAAGCTTGAGCGCGAATCCACCTTCTTCGGGTCCATGGATGGGGCGAATAAGTTCGTTAAAGGGGATGCCATCGCGGGTATCGTCATCGTGATTATCAACATCGTGGGCGGCCTCTTAATTGGGCACTTCCAGCAGGGATTAAACCTCGGGGAATCGTTGGAGCTCTTTACCCGTCTGTCAATCGGGGACGGCTTGGTGGCACAGATTCCTGCACTCTTGGTTTCGATTGCCACCGGTTTGGTGGTCACCAAATCAGCCTCGGAAACCAGCTTGGGTAAAGATGTGGCCATGCAGATTTTCTCGCAACCCAAGGCCTTTGCCGTGACCTCCGTGATGATGGCTTTGTTTGGATTTGTCCCTGGCTTACCCCATATCCCCTTTTGGGCTATTTCAATTCTGACCGGGGTTTTCTCTGTGGTCATTCTGCGTGCCAATCGCTTAAAAGAGGAAATGTCAGCTGAAAATGGCCAAGAAGCGGCCAAAGATGCGATGAAGAAGCCTGAAAACCTTCTCAACACCCTTACCCTAGACCCCATTAGTCTGAAAACCGGTCGGAATTTGGTGCCCTTGATTGACCCTACTCAAAACGGGCCCTTATTGGAACGCATTACCTTGGTGCGCTACCACATTGGGCAGGAATTGGGATTTGTCATTCCGGGGGTACGGGTTATGGACGATTTGGCGTTACCTCCCAACCATTATGAAATTGACATTCGCGGCACTCGGATTGCTGCTGGGGAAGCCTTACCCGGCCACTTTTTTATCCCACGCCACATTTCTGAGCTCAGACGCAATGGGTTGGTGGGCATCGAAGCCTTTGATCCGGTCAGCAACTCTTCTGGCACCTGGGTCTCTGAGGATCAAGTCGAGCGTCTCCAAGAGCTCTCCATTCCGGCGCAAAATATTACGGATTTTATTGCCAATCACTTCTCAGAAGCCATTAAACAACACTCGGACGAAATTATGACCCGTCAAAATGTCCAATCCCTGATCGAGCTCGTCAAAAATACCAACGCTGCGATCGTCCGGGAGCTGATTCCAGACATGTTGTCGTTGGGGCAGGTCCACAAGGTGCTCCAGACCTTGGTCAAAGAACGGATCTCGATCCGGGACTTGTCGACGATTTTGGAGCGCTTGGCCGACTACGCCCACGTCTCTCGGGATACCAACCTTTTGGCTGAATATGTCCGGCAATCATTGGCCCGTCAAATTTGCAGTTATTACGCTGACAAGGAAGATATTATTACCGTCTTTACGATTGATCCTAGGCTCGAAGAAACCATGATCGGCTCGGTGCATCAGTCTGAGTACGGGTCCTTCTTGGCCGTTGATCCCCAATTGGGAGAGCGTATTTTGGCCAAAATAGGGGAATATATGGAACATTTCTCACGATTGGAGAAGTCCCCTGTGGCCTTATGCTCACCTCGCTTACGGGTTCATTTAAAACGTTTTACGGAGCGTGGCTATCCTAGCCTTGCGGTTCTGTCCTATAATGAGGTTGTGCCCCAGATCAAGGTACAATCCATTGGCATTATTTCGGAGGACTAACCTGTGACCGATCCCACCCTACCCGCCTTTTATACCGAGCATGTCCCCCAAAGTGAATATCGTCGGACCTCGGAAGTACGCTCCCGGGGCGATCGGACGAGATTGGACGTGGAGATCCCTTCCCTTTCCCTTTCTGACCCTGCCCTTGCGAAGGCCATCCGCGATAAAATTATCGCTGAGGATGTCCAACTTCGGAGCATTTTGTTGCCGCAATCGGTGTCCGATAAGATTGAAGCCGCTGATTATTTGAGCCCAGTCTTTCAAAAACTGGGCCTCTAATGGCTGCGACCAAAGACCTTACCCAGGTTTGGGAACAAATTGGCGATCCGGTTCTAAATGTGGTGAAGTCCTATTTGCTCCGCCATCATTCAGAGGATATTTTGTACTATTACGGTACCAAGCTCGACTACTTGGTGAAGCGTTATGCCCGCAGCCTCCCCTATCACGTCGCCCAGAGTGAGGGTGATGATCTTCAGAACTTGGCTAAGCTCGAGTTTTTAGAAACTGTTAAATCCTGGAGCCCTTTGCGGTCCATGGACATTTGGCCGCTTGCACAGGCCCGGGTGTTGGGGGCACTGAAAGATCACATCCGGTATATCACCAAGTCCGACCCTTCTCGATTTTATGATTGGGTCACTGAGGCCGCCTATGTCTATATGGCCACCGAAGAACGCTCCGATTTTGAGCATCATATCGAAAACGGCATCCAACTTAATCAGGTGATGAAGGTTTTAAGCCCAAGGGAGAAGCAAGTGGTGGTGGCCCACACCAAGGAAGACCTCACTTTTAAGCAAATTGGCCAAAATTTAAATATTTCTGAATCCCAAATTTCGCGAATTTATAAAAAAGCCCTTGAAAAGATCCAAAAGACCGTGGTAGAGTGATCCCAGCAGGGAGGGTTTTATTATGGCAGTTCCAGTTGGTCCACAGTTTGCTGCGCAAAGAGCCGCCGCGCAAGCTTCCAAATCTCATCAGCCTCATCATACAAGTGCATTAGCTGGCCTAGTTGCCGGTCTTAGAGCTGTCAGTCGGGGACAAAAGCCATTTGACCCCAAGGCTGTACAAGATGCCTTTTCGTCGATTGTGTCTAATCTTCCCGCGGATCATCCGAGTGCCGTTAAATTTATCACGACGACTTTGGCACCTTTCTTAGAAGAAATGAAAGAGTCTATTGGCGATAATCCTGACCTGCACCACGTAGTCAAACAGGCCATTGATTCGGGGATTCATGAGGCGGATAGCAAAAACCCGGGCGTTCGTCAGGCCCTGCATGAGGCACTTAAGACCGCTTCGGATGGTAATGATCCACTCAAAAAGTTATTTGCAGCCCTTTTCTCGATGTTTAAACCGAACCCAACCGCTGCCCATAAGACGATTAAAGAAGAACGTGGGGTTGAAGCAAGCAACTCCCTACCTGCTGGCTCTGGCGCTCAGCATTTAATCCAGCTCGAATTGCTAGAAGCACGTCGGAGACTGGAAGCAGAAGAACTTAACAAGAACAGAGAGCAGGATGCCAAAGAAGCACGTGAATCGATTGCCAGCCGTAAGGGCCCTAATGGCAATACGGGGATTGGTATCCAACCAGGTTCTCTTACTCAGGGCACTATTTAGGCCCTACTGACGCAGCAACCGTAATGACAAGAGTGTTGCCGCGGTGTCATCCCCGCGAAAGCGGGGATCCAGGTCTAAGCTGGATTCCCGCCTGCGCGGGAATGACAGAGTGAGCGCGGGAATGACATTTTGCAAGCTTTATTCAGTGGAAGTCGGCTGAGACTCTGTACTGGGGGTAAGCAACGGGAGCGTGTCTTCCAAGGGCATTGGCACGATTTCCGAAATGGCCATCACGGTGTCTTTGTCGTCCAGCTTGGCAATCCGTACGCCTTGAGAGCTGCGTTTCTGGGTCGAAACCGCTGAAATCTTTTGACGGCAGAGCGTGCCTTCTTTGGTCACGATCATCATGTCGTTTTCTTTGGAGACAATTATTGCGTCAACCACATGGTCCCCGGGAACCGTTTTACGGAAGCGCAGCGACTTCACCCCCACACCACCGCGTGATTGCACCTTAAATTCGTTTACATTGACATTCTTGCCATAGCCATTGGTGGTAATGACCAACAGATACAAATTGTTCTCATCTGGCGAAATTGCGCCCATACTGACCAATCTGTCTTGGGCTTTAATCCGAATCCCCTTCACCCCACGCGAGGCGCGACCGAGTGGGCGAGCCTGGTCTTCGTCGAAACGAATCACCATCCCGTCAGACGTCACCAGCATAATGTCCTGCTTCCCGTTGGTTTTGGTCACCCAGCGCAAACTGTCCCCTTTATCTAAGTTAATCGCCACAATGGGTCTGTTTTTGAAATGCACAAAGGCATCCAGCTGAGTTTTCTTAACCACCCCTTTTTGGGTGGTCATGAACAGGTACTCGTCACTGGTAAAGTTGCGGACTGGAATGGCAGCCGTCACAAACTCGCCATCCTCAAGGTGCAGGAAGTGAGAAATCGACATCCCCTTGCTTTGGCGAGAGGCCTCCGGCACTTGGTAGACCTTAATTTTGAACACGCGACCCTTGTTCGTGAAAGGCAAAAGATAATCGTGGGTGCTCGTCACGAAGAGCTGATCCACAATATCTTCTTCTTGGGTCGACATGCTGTTAACCCCACGTCCGCCACGATTTTGGCTGCGGAACTGAGAAATCGGCATGCGCTTGATAAAGCCTTTTTTAGAAATCAAGACCGCCACTTGTTCTTCAGGAATGAGGTCTTCCAGATCTAAGTTTTCGATACTGCCACCCAGCTCTGTACGACGTTCGTCACCAAAACGGGCTTTCAGTTCTTCGTGTTCTTCTTTGATGATGCTGAAGACTCGACCGGTGTTGGATAGAATGTCTTGAAGATCTTTGATTTTTTCGAGGATATCCGCGTATTCAGACTCAATTTTATTGCGTTCCAGACCGGTTAAGCGTTGGAGGCGCATTTCCAAAATTGCGTTGGATTGTTTTTCGGAAAGACCAAACCGTTCGATCAACCCGGTACGTGCAACCTCTGGGCTGGAAGACTGCTTGATCAAGGCGATCACTTCATCGATATTTTGAAGTGCGATGCGCAACCCTTCTAAAATATGGAGACGATCTTGGGCTTGTTTGAGGTCATATTCACTTCTGCGCGTAATCACCACTTTGCGGTGGTCGATGTAGTGAGAGAGGATTTGTTTTAGGTTAAGCATGCGTGGCACGCCATTCACCAATGCGACCATATTGATCCCGAAGCTGTTTTGGAGCTGGGTATGCTTGAAGAGCTGGTTGAGGACCACGTCACCAGAGGCATCACGTTTGAGCTCGATATAAATCCGCATCCCACGGCGGTCCGATTCATCCCGTAGGTCTGAAATCCCCGTGATTTTTTTGTCTTGGACCAACTCTGCAATCTTCATAATGAGGTTGGCTTTGTTCACTTGGTAGGGAATTTCATGAACGATGATGGCGTTTTTGCCTTTTTTCTTGGATTCTTCGAAGGTGGTTTTGCTGCGGATGCTGATGCTGCCGCGACCGGTTAAATACGCTTGTTGGATCCCTTGGGTCCCGCAAATGGTGGCCCCGGTCGGGAAATCTGGCCCTTTAATGTAATTCATCAGCTCCAGAATATCGAGCTCCGGATTATCGATGAGGGCACAAATCCCGTCGACCAGCTCCGTCAGATTGTGGGGGGGAATGTTGGTCGCCATCCCAACGGCAATCCCAGCGGTCCCATTGAGGAGGAGCATCGGCAATCTGGCCGGCAATACCGTCGGCTCTTGCAGTGATTCGTCAAAGTTAGGTACAAAGTCAACCGTGTTTTTCTCGATGTCTTCCAAAAGTGACATACTGATCCGAGACATTCTGGCCTCGGTGTATCGCATGGCGGCAGCGTTGTCACCATCCACGGACCCGTAGTTCCCTTGGCCGTCGATGAGGGGGTAACGCAGCGAAAAGTTTTGGGCCATCCGGACCAAGGAGTCGTACACTGCGGTATCACCATGGGGGTGATAGCGTCCCAGTACGTCCCCGACGATTCTCGCCGATTTCTTGTAAGGACGCCCGGATGTAAAGCCGGCATCGTACATCGCGTAGAGAATCCGGCGGTGAACAGGTTTCAACCCATCACGGACATCGGGCAGTGCGCGGTTAACGATAACCGACATGGCGTAGCCCATGAAGGAGGTTTTCATCTCATCTTCAATGCGGATCGTTTCGATTTTCTGGTTTTCAAATAGATGTTCTTGATTGTCTTCCATATGGTTTTTTGTCTCCTTGGGGTTTATACGTCGATCCAGCGGACACTTCCCGCGTATTTTTCAATAAATTCTTTACGGGGATCGACTTCACTTCCCATCAAAATGGTGAAGATTTCATCGGCCACTTCCCCATCTTCCAAAGTCACTTGGAGCATGGTGCGCTTGGTCGGATCCATAGTGGTTTCCCAAAGTTGATCTGGGTTCATTTCCCCCAACCCTTTGTAGCGTTGGATCCCGGCGTTTTCCCGTCCCCATTCGGTGAGTACTTCCTCAAGCTGCGCATCGTTATAGGCATAGCGCTTGCTTTGGCCTTTTTTGACCAAATACAGGGGGGGCTGGGCAATGTAGAGTGCGCCAGCCTCGATCATAGGCTTGGCATAGCGGAAAAAGAAGGTGAGTAAGAGGGTCCGAATATGCGCCCCGTCCACGTCCGCGTCGGTCATGATGACGACTTTGTGGTAGCGGAGTTTCGTCAACACATTGGGGAGTTCTTCAGGGGCGTCGTCGAATTTATCATTGTCGGAAAATCCGGATACGGCCTCAGGGCCAATGGCCGTGATGAGGGATCGGATTTCTTCGTTGGCGAGAATTTTATCGAGACGCGCTTTTTCCACGTTCAATACTTTTCCTCTGAGGGGCAGGATCGCCTGGAAATTCCGGTCGCGACCTTGCTTGGCTGAACCACCCGCAGAATCTCCTTCCACCAAGAAAATCTCAGTTTTGGACGGATCACTTTCAGAACAGTCGGCCAATTTCCCAGGCAGCGTCGTGCTTTCAAGGCTGCTCTTGCGTCGTACCAATTCTTGGGCTTTTCGCGCAGCATCACGGACGCGTTGGGCCACCAAGGCTTTGTTGACAATTTGTTTGGCCACACGGGGGTTTGCTTCGACGAAATCCGTCAGCCCTTCGTCCACCAGAGAATCCACGATCCCTTTGACCTCAGAGTTACCCAATTTGGTCTTGGTTTGGCCTTCAAATTGGGGGTTCGGAAGTCGAACGCTGATGACCGCCGTCAACCCTTCTTTGAGGTCATTCCCGGAAAAGGGGGTGTCTTTGTCTTTAATGAGGTCGTACTTACGGGCAAAAGCGTTGATCACCCGGGTCAGTGCCGTCCGGAACCCGGATAAATGGGTCCCCCCTTCTCGGGTACGGATGTTATTGGCAAACGTCGCAATTTGCTCGTCGTAGTAGTCCGACACGTATTGAAGGGCCACCTCTATTTCGTAGGCATCCCGTTCTTTTTTGAGGTAAATCGGGGGGGTAAATAAGACCTCTTTGTTTTCATTGAGTTGATCAACATAGGATTTGATCCCGCCTTCAAAGCAATACACTTTTTCGTAAGGCTCTTCGTCACGCAGGTCTTTAAACGTAATGGTCACCCCAGGATTGAGGTAGGCAAGCTCGCGGAGACGATGATCAACGACTTCCGCTGTGAAATCTACTTCTTCAAAAATGGTGGCATCGGGTTTGAAACTCACGACGGTCCCGGTGAATTCGCGCGGAAAGTCATCGGTCACGCCAAAAAGCTCTTTTGGCACACCGCGGAAATATTGTTGAGAATAGCGTTTATTCGTACGATAAACCACCACTTTAAGCCACTCGGACAAGGCATTGACGACGGAGACCCCGACCCCGTGCAACCCGCCGGAGACTTTGTAGCCTTTACCTTCAAATTTCCCCCCGGCGTGGAGGGTGGTCATGACGACTTCGACCGCAGGAAGCCCTTTTTCTTTGTGGATATCGATCGGAATCCCACGTCCGTTATCCGTCACGGTGACAATATTATCGGGTTCGATGCACACTTCAATTGCGGAGCAGTACCCGGCCATGGCCTCATCGATACTGTTATCCACCACCTCAAACACCAGGTGATTCAACCCACTTTTACCCGTGGTTCCAATGTACATTCCTGGACGTTTACGTACGGCTTCTAGGCCTTCGAGAACCTTAATGTGGTCGGCATCGTATTGCATCGTTTGCTGCGGCATGATCGCTCCTTGAATGTGGCTACTTTAGAGGTGTTTATACTACCACGAAAGTGGGGCTACCGCCACCGATGAAATGGATCACTTCAACGGTATCGTTGGCCGTCAAAATGGCGGCTTTGAGGTTTGGATCTTTGTGCAAACTTCCGTTTTGTTCAACCACCACTTCCTGAGGCTTCAGGCCTAGGCTATGCACCAGATCCTCAAGGCTCGCGCCTGGGTCGCCGGTGTAATTGTAGGGTGCCCCGTTGAGCGTTATCGGGATCACTTCAAGGGTCGCATCCGAGAGAAAGGCCAAAACGTAAAGACCGCTTTGCCTTCAATGTCTTCGCGTGGGACAGTTCCCCAGTATCGAGAATCCCAAGAATTTGAGCGATTGTCCCCCATCATGATGTAATTGCGACCCGGAATTAGGATGGGGCCATAGTAGCTATGGTCGTTTTTGATGGTAGAGCCCGCAAAGACCACCAACTTGTCGTTGACATAGATCTCGCCATCGATCACCTGAAAATGGTCACCCGGAAGACCGACGCACCGTTTGACGTAATCCTTGTTGTCTTTGTACGGGGATTTAAAGACGATAATCTCACCACGCGTGGGGTCCTGGAACCGGTAAATGAACTTGTTCACGAAAAGGCGATCCCCCACCATCAGGGTCGGCACCATAGAAGGGCTCGGCACGACCGAGACTTGGACAATAAATTGACGAATCAAGAGGGCCATCACGATAGCAAAAAGGAGGGCTTCGCCGGTATCCACAATGAAGTGGAGCGTCCCATTTTTGGACTTGATGCCGTCCTTGTATTCAAGCCATTTTTGGTAATTTTTTCTTAGTGTTGTCATCATGATTTAGGGCCCCTCCAAGGACTATCGATATTAGATTGCTTTTTCGATTTGCGCAAAGGCATTTGGGAGCGCTGTTTCTGAGAAACGCGGGTCATTCACCCCTTGCGCATGAATTATAGCGGTGTCTTTGATTCCGATAAAGGCCAACGCTGCCTTCAGAAACGGGGACACCAAATCTGGGGTTTCGGTATAAGCACTCCCAGAACTGATCGCAATAATGGCCCGTGTATTTTGGACCAATCCCTGGGGACGGCCGTTCGTGTACGTGAAGGTCTTGCCTGTACGCACCACATGGTCGAGCCATGCCTTCAAAACGGAAGGCACTGAAAAATTCCACATCGGGGTTGAAATGACGAGGGTATCCGCTGCCAAGACCTCACTGACCAGCGTATCTGAGAGGCCCACTGCACGATGTTGGGCCTCATCACGCTTCTCTTCCGGGGTGTAGAACGCCGTGAGGGTAAATTCGTTAATATGCGGAATCTCGGTCTGCTGGAGGTCCCGCTCAATGAGCGTGGCGTTAGGGTCGTTTTTTTGAAGTTTTTCGATAATTTTTGCACCCACTTGGCGAGACGCAGATTTTTCGCCTCGGGTGCTGGTTTGGATCCATAAGATCTGGGACATGAAGGCCTCCTTTGGGGGGTGTTAGTGTTTCAATAACCGCAACGTGACATCATTGGGTAGATAATTTTGGTCAATTTCGGAACGGTGGGCTAGGGCCTCACCTTCTCTTAAAAATCGTGCGGGGTCCACATAAAAAAATGCCGGCATCCGCTCATCGTCCGGGGTTGCGCTACTCAATGCATTCAACGCAATCCCCGCGTTCGCCAGGCTGAGCATTTTTTGGATCACCAAGCGAATATAAGCCCAGGTATCGCCGTGAACGTAGGCTAAAATTCCGGAGGCCACCACCCAATCAAAGGGGGCATTGATTTCAAATAAATTCTGTTTTTGGAAGGTCGCTTTGGGATATTTTTGAGTGGCAACCTCGATCATATTGGCACTCAAATCAATGCCGGTATAGTCCACCTCCATCCCCTGCTTTTTTAAAAACCCATAAAAATCCCCGTGGCCACAGCCTACGTCGAGCACCCGCTTTCCTTGGAAGTCCCCTAACTTGAGGAACATTTCAAAACGTTTGTGCTGGGTCTTTTGGGAATACCAGCCCAGTGCGGACACTGAGCCTGGAAATCGAATGCAAAGCTTGTCGTAAAGCGATTCGAGCCGTTGGAAATAAGTGCCTGTCACTTCAAACTAGGCAATAAGGGCTTGCGCAATTTGGATGGCATTGAGGGCGGCCCCTTTACGCAAATTATCCGCCACACACCAGAGCTCAATCCCGTTAGGAATCGAAAGGTCTTCGCGAATGCGTCCTACAAATACCTCATTTTTCCCCGCCGTCTCACGTGGCGTGGGATAGACGGAATTTGGGGGATCATCCATGACGATTACCCCTGGCATTTTGCGCAGCGCTTCGCGGACCTCAGCGGCAGAGACTTTTCGCTTGGTTTGGATGTTAATGGATTCGCTGTGACCGACAAATACCGGCACACGCACCGTTGTCGCCGTCACTTGGATCGTGGGATCGCCCAGGATTTTCTTGGTTTCTTCGATCATTTTGATCTCTTCTTTGGTGTAGCCGTTGGGGAGAAAATCATCAATTTGAGGAATCAAATTAAAGGCGATCGTATGGGGGAATTTTTGGGCCACGAAATCGCCGCCATTCAGGCTAAGTCGGGCTTGTTTTTCGAGCTCATCGATCCCGGCTTTTCCGGCACCTGAAACGGATTGGTAGGTTGAGACAACAACGCGTTCAATCCCAGCAAGATCATAGATCGGTTTTAAGGCCATCACCATTTGTGCCGTCGAGCAGTTGGGGTTGGCGATAATGCCTTTGTGGCTCGCGATGGCATTGGCATTGACCTCCGGAACCACCAGGGGCACTTCGGGATGCATGCGGAAATATGAGGTGTTATCGATGGCGACCGCCCCACTTTTAGCGGCAATCGGGGCAAACTCTTTGGACACAGACCCCCCTGCAGAAAACAGGGCAAAATCAACGCCTTTGAAAGAGTCTTCGTTAAGCACTTGCACGTCAATATTTTCACCCTTGAACAGCACGGTCGCACCTGCGGACCTTGCAGAGGCCAAAGGCACCAAACGGCCCACGGGGAAGTTTAATTCTTGGAGAAGGTCGATCATTTCACGACCGACGACTCCGGTTGCGCCGACAACGGCGACAGTATAGATTTTGCTCATCACTTACTCCTTCATTTTTTAGGGGCTTGCGTCGCCCCCTCAGACCGGCAAAGCCGGATCTGAGCCTCCCCCTCATTTCCTGCTCCGCCTTCGGCTACAAGCATTATAAATCACGCTGCTGAACTAGTTTAGCCTAGAGATAAAATATTTTCCAATCCGTAGACGAGCCCAGATAAGTGACGGACTTTCCGGATGGATAAAATCACACCCGGCATAAAGGATTCTCGGGAAATTGTATCGTGGCGAATCGAGAGCGTTTGCCCGATCCCCCCAAAAATGACTTCTTGGTGTGCCACATAGCCGGGGAGCCGTATTGAATGAATCGGAATGCGATGCCGCTTTCCCCCACGAGCACCGGG
>JAHFCZ010000014.1:0-15897 GCA_023249285.1 bacterium
CTAGCCCCAGTCGTCTTTCCCTCTTGGAAGCATGACGTGATTCTCACCCCCATCTTGGACATTCTTTCCGAAATTCGCGGGGCCAAGACCAAGGCCCAAAAAAGCATGAAGCATCCGGTGTCCACACTGAAGATTTCTTCGCCCGAGCCCCTAAACGCACTCCTGGATATGTATCCCGAAATTCTCGAAGATTTGACCCGGGCGGGGTCCATTGCGGCCATTACCCTAGACCCGAGTGCATCAGGTACGGAGCTGGCAGTGGAAGTTGTGCTTTCAGAGCCCACATAGTACACTAAGAAGACTGTAGATTATAGAGTCGTTTCGAGGAGAAAACGTGTCCTATTTTTTTAGTTCAGAGTCTGTATCCGAGGGGCATCCTGACAAGATTTGCGATCAAGTTTCAGATGCAATTTTAGATGCTGCCCTAACCCAAGATCCCGCTAGCCGCGTGGCGGCAGAGTGCTTTACCACAACTGGATTGATTTTAGTCGGTGGAGAAATTACCACAACAGCCAATTTGGATATTCAAACCATTGTGCGAAACACGGTACGTGAGATTGGGTACACCAACCCTGAGTTTGGTCTTGATGCGGAAAGTTGTAGTGTTTTGAATGCCATTCACGGGCAATCCCCTGATATTGCCCAGGGTGTGAATGAAGGGGAAGGGTTATTTAAGACGCAAGGAGCCGGCGACCAAGGCATGATGTTTGGGTACGCGTGCAAGCAAACCAAGGCCTATATGCCACTCCCGATTCATTTGTCGCATCAGCTGGTCAAAGCCTTGGCTAAATTACGAAAATCCAAGGTGATCTCTTACCTGCGCCCTGATGCTAAGGCGCAGCTCACAGTTGAATACGAAGGCCGAGTGCCAAAACGCGTGCACACGGTTGTGATTTCGACCCAGCACGATCCAGATGTGGATCAGGCCACCATCGTGACAGACGTGACACAACACGTGATCCGCGAAGTGATTCCTGCCCAATATCTGGACGATAATACCCGGTATTTTATCAATCCAACCGGTCGTTTTGTGATCGGCGGACCCCATGGTGATACGGGGTTAACCGGCCGAAAAATTATTGTAGATACCTACGGTGGCTGGGCCAGTCACGGTGGGGGTGCGTTTTCAGGGAAAGACAGCACCAAAGTAGACCGCTCAGCGGCCTACATGGCCAGATATATTGCTAAAAACATCGTCGCAGCCGACTTGGCAGACGAGGTGGAAATTCAACTTGCTTATGCTATTGGGGTGGCGGATCCGGTATCGATCTATGCCAACACCCGTGGAACAAGCGTGGTTGACGAAGTTAAACTAGTTCAATTAATTCAGCAACACTTTGACTTAACCCCCAAAGGGATCATACAAACTTTGGGTTTGACACGTCCGATCTTTAAGCAAACTGCCGCATATGGACATTTTGGGCGGGATGATTTGGATTTGCCTTGGGAGAAAACAGATAAAGCGATAGCCCTCAAAGAGGCTGCGCTGTCTCAAGCTCGTGTCTAAATAAAGGTAGTCATCGTGTGGGCGACAAGGGGATTTATCCATTGCCTGCATTTGAAGAAACATTACAAGAAGCCAGTGACCAATTTGACGAACGTCTTGACCTAGACGTTGCGACCCTCTTGGCTAAACCCTTGCGCCGCATTGCGGTAGCAGAATCGGTGACGGGAGGATTGCTCAGTGATCGCCTCACCCGAGTCCCAGGGAGTTCAACTTATTTTGTCGGTGGGATTGTCTGTTATTCCCCGATGGTTAAGCTCCAATACTGTGGCGTCACGGCCGCAGTGTTGAGCCAGTTTGGCGCTGTAAGTCCCCAAGTGGCCTCTCAAATGGCGGCTGGGGTCCAGAAAAACCTCAAAACCGATATTGGACTCTCCGTCACCGGGTATGCAGGCCCGGATCGTCACAACGCCCAAAACACCGGCACTGTGTTTATCGGTGTTCGGATCTCCGATCAGCAACGTGTCCATCCGTTCAAGTTCCAGGGCACCCGTTCCGAAATCAAGTCGCAGGCGGCACAGGCTGCGATGGTTCAGCTCAAACAATGGCTAGAAATGCTAGCCCGACAACACTAAAAAGGAGACTTAAATTATGGAAGAAAACCGCGCAAAAGCCTTACAATTTGCAATCGCTCAAATCGAAAAATCTCATGGGAAAGGGGCCATCATGAAGTTGGGAGAATCTCCCAATATGGTGCTCTCCACGGTTTCGACCGGGGCCTTTTCTCTCGACCTCGCCTTAGGTGTAGGGGGCTACCCCCGTGGCCGAATTGTTGAAATCTTTGGGCCAGAATCCTCAGGGAAAACCACCCTTTCTTTGCATGCTGTGGCTGAGGTTCAAAAGCTCGGCGGTGTGGCGGCGTATATCGATACCGAACATGCCTTGAATCCGAGCTATGCCGCACAACTGGGCGTCAATATCGACAGCCTCTTTCTGTCGCAACCCGATTACGGGGAACAAGCGCTTGAAATCGCTGAAACCCTCGTTCGCTCTGGGGCTGTGGACATCATTGTCATCGACTCGGTTGCAGCCTTGGTGCCCAAAGCGGAAATTGAAGGGGATATGGGCGATCCACAAATGGGGATGCAAGCGCGCTTGATGTCTCAAGCACTCCGAAAATTAACGGGGATCGTGAATAAATCCCAAACCATCGTCATTTTCGTGAACCAAGTGCGTGAGAAGATAGGGGTGATGTTCGGAAACCCCGAAGTGACCCCGGGTGGCCGTGCATTGAAATTTTATGCCACGATCCGAATGGACATCCGCCGTATCGATTCGGTGAAGTCTGGGTCGGATGTAACGGGCAATAAAGTACGGGTGAAAGTGGTAAAAAACAAAGTGGCACCGCCTTTCAAATCCACGGAGCTCGAAATCGAGTTCGGGGTTGGGATATGTCGAGAAGGAGACTTGCTGGATTTGGCGGTCCATATGGATCTAGTCGAAAAGAGCGGGACTTGGTTCTCGGTGGGTGGCGAGCGTATGGGCCAAGGACGTGAAGCGGCTAAAACCTTTTTGAAGCAGCGTCCCGAAGTGTGTGCAAAATTAGAACAACAGATCAAAGAAAAAATTTCATCAGGAGATCCGACCTTAGCAACGGTCTCCGCAAAGGAGGAGTAAACCAATGGTTGTACTATGGACTGTGCTCATTATTATGGGTGCACTCATTGCCTTGTTGATGGTCCGCCGCGGCGTGATCCAAAGCAAGTTGCAAGAAGTAGATAAAAATATCCAGCAAAATCTGGCTGAGGCCCAAAAACAGGCTCAGGCGATGATGACCAAAGCACAGGGCGATGCCCAAGAGCTTTTGTCAAAATCGCGAAATTCGATTGAAGAAGAAATCCGTACCCGCCGCCAAGGCATTTCGGAAACCGAAAATCGGATCATGCAAAAAGAAAAACATCTCGATTCTCGAGATGCCAGAGTGAACGAAAAAGAAGAGTTCATGAATAAGGAAATCGAGAAATACAAGCAGCTTAAAAAACGCCAAGAAACGGTGATTCAAGAGCTGCTCGGCACCCTCGAAAAAACCGCCAACATGACCACGGAAGAGGCAAAACAGCTCATCTTGGGGAATGTGGAAAAAGAAGCCCGTCAAAAGGCCGGAAAAATGATCAAGGACATTGAAGATCAAGCCAAAAAAATCGCCAACCGCCGCGCGAAAGAAATCGTGACAGATGCGATCCAACGCACGGCGATCGAACACGTTGCCGCGGCCACGACTTCAGTGGTCCAGCTCCCAGATGATGAAATGAAGGGCCGTATTATCGGTCGTGAAGGCCGGAATATCCGATCCTTCGAAGCCATCACGGGCGTGGATGTCATTATCGATGACACGCCGGGTGCGGTGATCTTGTCCTCCTTTGATCCAATACGACGGGAAGTCGCACGTCTCACCTTACAAAAATTGGTGGTGGACGGGCGGATTCATCCGGCACGTATTGAAGAAATGGTGGCCAAGTCCAAAAAAGAGCTCCAAGAAATTATCCGCGAACATGGGGAGCAAGCCGCTGAGGCAGTGGGTCTCCAGTTCCACCCCAAAATCATCGAATTATTGGGTAAATTGCATTATCGGACCAGCTACGGACAAAACATTTTGGCGCACTCTGTAGAGGCCGCACACGTGGCCGGGATTATGGCGGCTGAATTAGGAGTGAATGTCCACCTCGCGAAGCGGGGGTCCATGCTCCACGATATCGGGAAAGCCATCGACTTTGAGCAAGAAGGCACGCACACAGATCTTGGGAAAGAAATCTGTGAAAAATACGGCGAGTCTCCTGAAGTCATCAATTGTATTATGGCCCACCACGAAGACGAGGAACCGGATACCATCGAGGCCATTTTGGTCATGATGGGAGACGCTATTTCGTCAGCGCGTCCGGGTGCACGTCGCGAATCCATGGAAACCTATGTCAAACGTCTCGAGAAGCTCGAAACCTTGGCAATGTCCTTTGAAGGCGTCGAAAAAGCCTATGCGATTCAAGCGGGTCGCGAAATCCGCGTCATGGTTCGCCCCGAAGAAGTGGATGATCCTGCGGCGCATAAACTGGCCTTTGATATGGCGAAAAAGATCGAAAATGAGCTCGATTACCCGGGTGAAGTGAAAGTCTCTATCATCCGAGAAACCCGTGCGGTAGGGGTGGCCCGCTAAGCGTGGCCAGCACCATCAAGATCCTCTGTGTAGGGGACATCGTGGGACGGCCGGGGCGCGACGTTTTACAGTCGGAGCTCGCGGCCATCCAGCGCGATTACCAAATCGACCTCACCATAGCGAATATTGAAAATGCGGCGGGTGGGTTTGGCGTGACCCCCAAGATCTATCAAGAATTGGGGAAGCTCCCGATCCAAGTGTTTACCTCCGGGAACCATATTTTTGACAAACACGAGAGTCTGGACCAATTCCCCAATATGCCCAAGATCATTCGCCCGGTGAATTATCCCCCAGGGGCACCTGGCGAAGGGGTGAAATACATCCAGTGGAACACCCATAAACTCGCCGTCGTCAATGTCATCGGCCGGGTATTTATGCACAATTACGATTGCCCGTTCCGAGCACTCGACAGTGTGCTGCCCCCCATCCTGGAACAAACGAATCTGATTATTGTGGATTTCCACGCAGAAGTGACCTCAGAGAAACAAGCCATGGGCTGGAATCTCGACGGCAAAGTCAGTGCCATGTACGGCACCCATACCCATGTCCAAACCGCAGATGACCGCATTTTACCCAATGGCACCGCCTACATCTCAGATATTGGTATGACAGGGCCCGCCAATGGTATAATCGGGATGGTTAAAGAGCCTGTTTTGCACCGATTTCGCACGCAAATGCCCGTTCGAATGGAGCCGGATCATAACCGACCCTATCAATTTAACGGGATCAAATTAACCCTCTCCCTCGATACTGGGAAGGCCCTCGAAATTGAACGGATCCAAAGAACAATAAAATGAACGTCCTCATTCTAGAACCGAATCCAAAATACCAAGAAGAGCTGCGTGCGTTATGCACCATTGAGCCTGAACTGCGGATTACCGTAGTCGATTCTACGCTTTCTGCCGCAGTCACCCTCCTCCAATCCACCTACGATGTCGTGATTACAGACTATCAGGCCGCACTCCAAGACGACCACTATCTCATAACCTACTGCCAAAATGCCACCCCGCCCATCCCCATACTCTTTACCTTGGCGGAGTCCGAGCTCCAAACCCCGTCGGCCCAATATTGGGTGGGCAGTGCGGACTATATGTTCAAACCATTCGTCACCCAAGATTTATTGTTTCGTCTGCGTCGGCTATGCCAATTGAGTACCCCCACAGCCCTCATCATTACGCCTCACGAGTATCTCGCCCAACAAGTGCAATGGGCGCTTTCGGGTCAGGGGATTCTGACTTTTGTGATCCCCAATCGCGCAACCTTTGCGGAAGCGATGGTGACGCACAGTCCACGGGTGATTCTCTGGGATGTGCTTTCGGACACCGCCGCGAGTGCCCACGTGGCTGATGAATTGACCCAACACGCAGCGCTGATTGCGATTTCCCCCCTTTCGGGCCTCTCCGCCCCTCAAACCCAAGCCCTTTTGAAAAGCCATGACTACATTGGCATCCCGTTTGCGCCCATTGATCTTGAAACCCGGGTCAAGAAAATCCTTCGTCATCACTTTGCCCCTGCCACGATAAGCGCAACCCCACAACAAACAGAAATGGATCAATTGAAAGTGGCCCTTCACCATGAAATTCGAAATCCCCTGACCAGCATCATGATCGGGGCCCAAGCACTGGCCCATCAATTCTCAGAAGGCACGGCCGAGAAAAACGTGCTCACCACCATCGAAAACAGCTCACAGCGCATCAAGTCCATCATGGATGCCCTCTCGAGTGCCAAGCCCCCCTTCACGGTTGAGCACTACGTCGATGGGGTACAAATGTTGAAATTACCGTGGTAAAAGCTAAAAACATCTCTAAAATCATCGGGGGGAAAACCATCGTCGACGACCTAAGCCTCGAAATGCATCGTGGCGAGGTTGTGGGGCTTTTGGGGCCAAATGGCGCTGGGAAGACCACCACATTTTATATGATTACAGGGCTGATTCGCCCAAATTCAGGACAAGTCTTCCTGGATGATCAGGAAGTCACCGATCTACCCATGTCCCAACGTGCACGATTGGGCCTAGGCTACCTCCCCCAAGAGTCCTCCATCTTCAAAAAGCTAACGGTCGAAGAAAACGTCTACATCCTCTGGGAAATCCTGAAAAATATCCCCAAGTCCAAGTACAACGAACGCCTGACCGAGCTCCTAGAAGAGATGGGGCTCATGCATTTGCGAAAATCCTTGGGAGTCTCACTCTCAGGAGGAGAAAAACGTCGGGTTGAAATTGTGCGCGCCTTGGCCACCGATCCCTCCTTTATCCTCCTCGATGAGCCCTTTGCCGGGATCGATCCCATCGCAGTACATGAAATTCAAACCATTATCAAGCACCTCAAAGCAAAAAATATTGGGGTCATTATCACGGACCACAATGTTCGCGAAACCCTGAATATCACGGACCGCGCCTACCTGCTGCATCAGGGCAAGCTCATCCTCGCTGGGACGCCAGACCAAATCGCCAACGACCCCATGGCCAAGAAATTTTACCTGGGGGAGAATTTCACGCGCTGATGCCATTTTTCACGATACTGGATCGGTATATCTTCAAAGAACTCTTAGGGCCCTTTATCTTTGGAATAGCGGCCTTTACGTGCATTCTGGCTGGCAGTAGCGTCTTGTTTTATCTGGTGGGGGATGCGATTAAATACGGCATTCCTTTAATGCAGGTCATTCAGCTCTTTATCTACAAACTCCCCAGTGTCGTGGTCTTCACGTTCCCGATGTCCATGCTCTTGGCCACTATATTGGCTTTTGGTCGCCTCAGTTCTGATTTGGAAATCTTGGCACTCCGAGCCGGTGGGGTGGGGTTTTACCGTATTGTGGTCTCGGTCTTTGCAATGGGGTTTTTAGTCAGTGGATTGACCGTGCTCTTCAATGAAGCCGTGGTTCCGCAGGCCACGTATTCCGGTCAATTGCTCATGCACCAATACACGGAGAAAAAAGACCCGACGATTAAGCAGCATATTAACCTCACCGAATATGACGAAAAAGGCCTCCCACGCCGGATCGTTAACGTCCGAGAGGTGATGAAGGGCAAGTTGCAAGGGGTCACCTTGGCGGAATACGAACACGGCTACTTGATTCGCGTGATGTCAGCGGCGTCAGGTGCCTGGGTGCCAACCGGGGGTTGGAATTTTTATAATGGGGTCATGCACCATTTTTCTGAGCAAAACCCGTTCCAAGTCACCGTGATTCAATTCCAGAAGGAATACATCGACATTCCCATCGATCCCCAAGCCCAAACCCATGAAAAAGCCCCTGAAGAAATGAATTCTCAAGAGCTCAAGCAGCGCATCGCGTTTCAAGAACGGACCGGCGAAGACCCCATCCAAAATCTTATGAAATTTCACATGAAATTCTCAGTCCCCTTTGCCAGCCTTATTTTTGCAATTCTTGGGGCAGCGGTGGGCGTGCGTCCGCACCGCAGCTCTTCAGCCTTGGGACTGGGGATTAGCCTGGTTATTATTTTGATATACTACATTTTACTGTCCGTTGGGATGGGGCTAGGCATCGGGCATGTGATCCCCCCCCTCATTGCGGCATGGTTCCCGAATCTCATCATCGGTACGGCGGGGTTGGTTCTTTTGCGTCGCGTCGCTTTTTAAGATTTCATTCTGATATAATCGGTCTGTCCCAGCGATATAAGGAGGTGAAGAGGATGAAGATAAAGAAGTGGGCTACACTCGCGATTTTGACAGTAGGGTTGGTCGTGGGGGTTGCATCAGCAGCGGCAGCAGGCACAGCGTCCATTGGCGGGATTTACACCGAGATCGTTCAACCGCAAGCCGTAGGTGGTGCACAGATTACGACCGCCAAACGGGTTGAAGTCAGCACATATGGGATATTAGGGATGCTGGCCTTTGGGGACGCAAATTTAGAGCTTGCCGCACGTCGGGGCGGGATTACAAAGATTTCCCATATTGAGAAAAAGACCTTTGGGATTCTGCAAGCCTATGGCTTATTTAGGCAAGAAACATTTATTATTTATGGCGAGTAAGGAGTGATTGTTATGAAAAAAGGAGTATTAAGTGCTTTAGGTGTAGTGGCAGTGGCAACCATGAGCTACGCAACCCCAATTGGGATTTTGTGGACCAACGTCACTGAACCCGTGACGGTCACCAATCTTGCCACGTTTTCGAAGTCCACAACCGTGAAAACCAACGCCATTTTATGGGTGATTGGGTCAGGAGATGCAAACTTAGCGGACGCGGCAAAATCTGCTGGAATTACCAAAATCCATCACATCGACAAAACCACCACGGTGTATCCGTTGGGTGTGTACATCGAAGAAGCCTTCACCATTTACGGAGAATAAGATTTTTTGGGGCGGGGGCGCTAGCGCCCGCCCAATTCACGATCGACCATTAAAAGCCCGGTTGGGTTTTCACCCAATAAGCGCAATTTGCGGACGATATCGCGAAAGATATTTTCTTCTTCGACTTGTTCGGTGGCAAACCCTAACAAAAAGTGGTGGGTGCCATGGTCTTTTTCTTTGACCGCCAAATCAATCAACTTATTAATGGAGTCGGTGATCAATTTCTCGTGGGCGAGCCCCGCCTCAAACACCGCCTTAACGGATTTCCAGTTGGCTTTGGGGGCGGCAATGGCTTGCAAGCTAACGGCCCCATTATTTTCATTAATAAAATCAAAAAACCGGTGGGCATGCACCAATTCCTCAGTGGATTGTTTTTTCATCCACGCAGAAAGGCCATTAAAGCCTTCCTCGGCGAAATACGCGGCCATCGCAAGGTAGATATAGGAAGATTCATATTCGTGCTTTAATTGAGTGTTAAGCGCGCTCTGGATCGATTTTTTCATGAAAGGTCCCTTTCAAATAATAAGTGGCGCGCCCGGTAGGAGTCGAACCTACGACCTACGGATTAGAAGTCCGTTGCTCTATCCAACTGAGCTACAAGCGCATTTAAAACGAGTATACCAAACTATGAGCGATTATTATTGTCGAAATATTTGGAGAAATCTTCAGGTTTGATACTGTCGATGAAGTCTTTGAATTTTTGGGTTTCTTCTTCATCTTTTTCGGTGTTCACCATTTTGGCCTTAATCATGACCGCTTCAGACACAAAAATCGAGCTCTTGGTCCGAACGGCTAACGCGATGGCATCGGAAGGCCGCGCATCGATGTTGATTTTGGTGGCATCCCCTTTTTCAACTTCGATCGTCGCATAAAACGTGTTTTCGACAATATCTTGAATTAAAATCCGGCCGACACGACCACCCAACTCCTGAATTAGTGTCGCAATCAGGTCATGGGTCATGGGGCGGGGAGGCTTAAATTCCTGCAGTTCCATGGCAATGGCCGCGGCTTCAAACATCCCAATCCAAATCGGTAAAAAATTACGCTCTTCGGTATCGCGCAACAAGACGATGGGGGACATATTTTTTGGATCAAACCCCAATCCACCCAACATCATTTGAATCATAAATTAAGCCTGAACCCAGGTCACAATAGAGGAGAAAACTTCAGGATCTGAAATCGCAATCTCGGACAACATTTTACGGTTAACTTCCATATGCTTTTGGGTCGCTAATCCAATAAATTTGGAGTAAGAAATGCCATACCCTACCAAGGCCGCATTCATTCGCACAATCCACATAGAGCGGAAGTCACGCTTCTTCTGACGACGCCCTTTGTAGGCATGACGAAGGGCATTAATAACGGCCTGACGGGCGGGGCGGAATAGCTTGGATAACCCACCTCTAAACCCTTTGGCTAATTTTAAAACTTTTTTCCGACGATTTCTGGCAACATTACCACGTTTAACACGCATAACAACTCTCTCCTAAACTCTGATTTTAATTTAAAATGCCCCTGGCATCATGGCTTTAACCGCGCCAACGTTAGTCGCATCTACGACCAATGCACCCCGTTTTTGACGCTTGGATCGCGAGGCTTTGTGCTCCAGCAAGTGGCGTTTCCCTTGTTGGTTGCGCATGACTTTCCCGCTGCCGGTAATTTTGAAGCGCTTGGCCGCTGCTTTTCTAGTTTTTAATTTCACTTTCATATTGAAACTTCCTCCTATTTGGGATTCACAATCACGACTAAGGATTTGCCGGACTGTACAATTTCTGACCCGTTTCCGAGTTCAGATACATCTTGAATAAACCGATTAACCAGGTTCCGGCCTAGATCGATGTGCATAATCTCACGGCCACGGAACATAATACTAATTTTTACTTTGAATCGTTTGGCCAAAAATTCCTTACCGCGGTTCAGCTTCACTTGGTAATCATGCTCTGAAATCTTCGGCCCAAGCTTAATTTCCTTGGTGACCTGGCTCTTGGTATTTTTGCGATTCAGTTTTTCTTTTTTTTGTTGTTGGTACTTAAATTGACCAAAATCAACCAGCTTACAAACCGGGGGAACTGCAGAGTCTGAAAGTAAGAGTAAATCGAGTCCACTTTGCAAGGCCATGGCCCTCGCATTTTCAATTGTAACGACGCCGGCCTGCTTACCTTCCCCGTCGATTAGCCGCACTTCCCGTGCCCTAATCTTCTCATTTAGTAAGTATTTTTTGATCTGCTATTCCTCCTCAACAAACGACCTGTAAGGTCAAATTAAAATGCTCGGCGAAAAACCGAAGAGCGCTAGTATATCACTTCAGGTTTTTCTCAGTCAAAACCTTTTGGATGAAATCGCTCACAGCCATCGTACCTAAATCTTCCTGATGGGTGCGAACACTGACTTGGCCAGATTCTGCCTCACGTTTCCCGACAATCAGAAGATAAGGTACTTTTTCCGAAATCCCTTGCCGAATCTTTTGCCCAATTTTTTCAGAGCTGGAGTCCCATTCTGCGCGGATATCCGCAGACTCAAGGGCGGACAAAATAGACTTGGCCGTGTCATCGACACTATCCGAGACGGAGAGGATTTTGACCTGAACCGGGGCTAGCCACAAGGGAAAACGCCCGGCATAATGTTCCACCAAAACCCCAAAGAAGCGCTCAATCGAACCTAATAAGGCGCGGTGGATCATATAAGGACGGTGTTTTTGCCCGTCCTGACCAATGTAAGTCATGTCAAAACGATCGGGGAGATTGAAATCAAACTGGACGGTAGAACACTGCCATTCACGGCCAATGGCGTCCTCAATTTTGACATCGATTTTAGGCCCGTAAAACGCACCGCCACCGTCATCCACTTCAAAGGGAACACCCAGAATATCTATGGCATGCCGAAGTGCATTTTCCGCATCTTCCCATCGGGCTAAATCACCCACATATTTTTCTTTAGGACGTGTTGAGAGATAAATTTTGACTTTATCAAAGCCAAATTGGCCGAGAAGACCCAGGCACAGACGCATAACGCCTAAAATCTCGGACTCCACTTGCTCTGGCGTGCAAATGATATGGGCGTCATCTTGGGTAAAACCACGCACGCGCATTAAGCCATGCAACACGCCTGAGCGCTCATAGCGGTAGACAGTGCCGAGCTCCGCGTAGCGGACCGGAAGTTGACGATACGAATGAAGCCGATTGGTGTAGGCCAAAATATGGAAGGGGCAATTCATGGGCTTCAGATAATAGTCTTGGTCGTCCATTTGAAGCGGTGCGTACATATTTTCAGAGTAAAAATCCAAGTGACCACTGGTCTTCCAAAGATCCGCCAACCCCACGTGCGGGGAATACAGCAAATCGTAGCCGGACTTCACATGCAGATCTCGCCAGTAGGACTCAATCAGATAGCGGACCTTGGCCCCCTTCGGATGCCAGAGGATGAGGCCCCCCCCAATGTCTTCTTGGATGCTGAATAAATCCAAAGCCTTACCCAAGACCCGGTGATCCCGTTTTTGGGCCTCTTCAAGACGATGCAAGTAAGCGTCCAAATCCGCTTGGGTATGAAAGGCGGTCCCGTAAATGCGTTGCAGCATCGGGTTTTTCTCCGAGCCGCGCCAGTACGCCCCAGAGACTTTAAGCAGTTTAACCACCCCGATTTGGTTGGTAGACGCCACATGGGGGCCCCGGCAGAGGTCCAAAAAAGGGCCATTTTCGTAAAAAGAATAGTCACCTAAATTGAGGTCACGAATGAGCTCCAATTTAAAAGTTTGATTCCGCTCTGACAAGAGGGCCTCGGCCTCATGTCGGGGCTTTACGGAATAGGAGAAGGTCTGGTTTTCAGCGATGATCTGACGCATTTTGTCTTCAAGCTGGGCCAAGTCATCTTCCGACAGCGTGCGAGGGAGCTCAAAATCGTAATAAAATCCGTCGTCAATGGCGGGGCCAATCCCCAACTTGGCATCGGGAAAAACGGCTAAAACAGCCTGGGCCAAAACGTGGGAGGCACTGTGACGAATCGTCTCGAGAGGAAAAGAGGGGGAAGTCATTTTAATTCATGCTCAGGGGAAAACCGAAAATTAATCCTTCTTCTTGGAGCGGGCCGCCGTTAGGGTCTTGTAGCGTGGCTGCAAAGTCATCTAAGGCCTGGAGCCCCAATTCATTGTCGACTAGCATTTCTTCCAGTGAAGAGAGGAGGTCCCCGATATCCCGTCTTTTGGCATCAGTGAGGTTAGACGCGGGAAAGGCAGGAGGCGGATCATTTTTGTATTTGAGTATAAACTGGGAAGGCGCCGCCTTGAGTAGATCAGGCGAAAGCGGAAATACACGGCGCTGATGCTGTCGGGACTCACGTGCATCTAAGATCAACTCTGTGTATTGCGAAGAGCCAAAAAGAGACGCCAGATTTTTCTGGGTCATCTTGGAAATCGCACGAGAAATAGAATGACTCAGGTCGATTAAGGCCTTTTCTTCGGTGGCCCCAACGCCTTTGCAAGTAGGGAACATCGGGCATTCAGCACGATATCGGGTACGCAACTTCGTCACAATCACTTCGATGTGTTGATTCATAGCCAAAACTCTACCACAGTCCCCCTAAAAATACGAGTTATACGATAACCCCACGCCAAGCAGCGGGCCTTGGTTGGTGGTATTGCCCAGATCCACGGCGCTCAGGTGGAGGAGTACACTGGGCGTGAGCACAACGCGCATCCCTGCACTGACTTGATAGAGCTTGCGTTGGCCACCGACATCTCCCAAAATCGACACATGATCGGAGAGAAAATATTCAACCCCACCCAGGATAGACGGGTAAACCTCTTGCGGGGTAAAGTTAGCCTTAAATCCAAAGTGCAGTGAAAAATTGGCGGGGAATTTTTTGGAGGCGACCATGTACAACGCAGTTTGGTCTTTGGAAAATAAATTGAGGGCGCCCAAGGCAATGGACACCGGGAAACGCTCGCCATCAGAAGTCAGGTAATACTTGATATTGACGAAGGCCCCTTCAGTCGGAACCTTGCCTGCCACAACCCCAATTTCCCAGTTCTTGTAAGTCCCCATATTGAGCTTGTAAAACCAGGTATCGGATTTAGGCACGGTGGAGGTCGTCAGAAAATCAGCGCCGATGCTCATTTCTTTGACTTGGACATATTCGGCTGTCGGCATCGTAATCAAACCGGTCGGACCATACACGCTGGGTGCCGCCATCACGCAAGTGGTCAATCCTACCAATGCCAGTACCAACAATATCCAAAGCCGTTTCATGACAGATCCTTTTTGCCGGGTGTTTTCATCAGTTTACGGATAAATGCTTCTTTTTTCAATTCATCCCGATGCGACTGCGCCGGAAACCCGGACACAATGCTCTTGGGAGGGATGTCCCGAGTCACCCCCGATTTAGCGGCGACTTGCGTCCCGGCACCCACCGTAACGGCATCGACGCCAGCCTGCCCGCCAATTACCACATAAGACTCGAGTCTCGCACTGCCCACGAGCCCAACCTGGCTCACGATCAGACAGTGGGGGCCTACGGATACGTTATGGGCGATTTGGACCAAATTATCAATTTTAGTGCCCTCTGAGATGATGGTGTCGCCGATACAGCCCCGGTCAATGGAGCTATTGGCGCCAATTTCGACATGATTGCCCAAAACCACACGCCCGACCTGGGGGACATGCTGCCAAGTGCCCGCCTCCAAATAATACCCAAAGCCTTCGCGGCCGATGACTGCCCCGGCATGCAAAATGACATGATCCCCCACCACGACACGATCGTAGAGGGTGGCATGTGAATGAATGCAACACCCCGCGCCAATTTCGCAGTCAGCGCCGAGAACCGCATGGGGCAGAATTTGCGTACCGTCTCCGATGATACAGCGTGGCCCAATGACGGCAAAGGCCCCAATGCTGACCTGGGTGCCGAGCCGCGCGCTCGGGTCAATGCTGGCGAGTGGTGAAATCCCTGGGGAAAGGGAGGTGGTGGAATATTCGGGAAAAAAGAGCTGGAGCGTATGGGACAATGCTTTTTTAGAGTCTGGAACAATGAGCTGATGGGCGACGCCGGGGAGCTCACGAAAGGTGACGATGGCGGCGGCAGGGGAGGCAATCGCAGTCTGGATAAACTTGGCTTCTAAGCAGAAAGTGAGGTCACCAGCCTTGGCTTCCGAGAGGGGGGAAACAGAAAAAATCTCCAGGGAGGGATCTCCCTGGAGATTGGCATGCAAGGCATCGGAAAGAGTCTGAAGCTTCACCTATTTCTTGGCGGATTTTTTGGCTGGGGCTGTGCTACCACCACCATTTAGCTTCTCAATCACAAAGTCCGTCAGGTCAAATCCACCGGCATAAACCGCACGACGGTCTAAGACCACATCTACACCGTTACGTTTTGCAACTTGGCGGGTCACTTCACGGATTTTACCCAAGATCACGGCTTGTGCTTCGGATTCATGTTGAACCAAAACATCACGTTGCGGGGTGAGCTCAGTTTGGATGGCATTGACCATTTTTTGGACATCTTCGTCGCTCTTTTTATCTTTTCGGGCTTGCTCAACTGTTTTTTGTTTCTCATCAAAAATCTTTTGGAATTCTTCACGACGTTTTTGCAAGTCGAGCTGAACATCTTTGCCTTCTTTGAAGCCAGCAAACAAGCGCTCCATATCCAAGAATCCGATGTTATCTGCGTGAGCAGCACTCACACCACCAATGACCATTGCTGCAGCTAAAAGTGCAACCAAAATTTGTCTTTTCATAAAACCAAGGGCCTCCTCAAGATCCGAAAATTAAGAAAATGATGAACGTGTACAGTATAGCGGAGGTTCCCCAAATTTTTCAACATCACTTGCCAAGTTGGGCCGACCCCACCCCCAGCCACAGACTTAAAATCCCCCTTCCTTGAAGGGGTGGCAGACAAAGTCTGACGGGGTAGTTGGCCGACCCCACCCCCAGCCCCTCCCCATTCCCGCTG
>JAHFCZ010000014.1:15907-25085 GCA_023249285.1 bacterium
AATTAAGAAAATGATGAACGTGTACAGTATAGCGGAGGTTCCCCAAATTTGTCACTATTGTCATTCTGGATCCCCGCCTTCAGCCTTAAAATTCCCCTTCCACACCCCGCCCTTCGGGCACCCCTCTGTAGAGGGGAATAGGCCGACCCCACCCCCAGCCCCTCCCCATTCCCGCTGGGAATAGAGAGGGGAGCCGAAGGCGAGCGGCAACTCTAGATGTAGCGTAGCGAAGCAGAAAATGAGGGGGTGAGGAGCAGCGCGACGACATCGCAGCTCCGCCGAGTAAGCGAGGAATAGAGGAGCGAGAATATCCGTTATGCTTCGACTGAGGGGGCGACGCAAGCCCCTTTAAAACGACTGTCCGATACTGAAGTGAAGTCGAGAGTCGCCATGGTCATTAATGCCAAAATCCAAACGAATGGAGCCCAGGACGGGGACCGTAATCCGCGTGCCAATCCCTTTCCCTATCCGGTAGCGACTGATGTCCTGCATTGGGACCTTTGTCAGCAGCGTCGGATCACGATCATCGACAAAGGTGGGGGCATACCCCGCATCCACAAAAAACAGCAATTGAAACGCATCATCCAGTAAAAATCGGTATTCCAAGCTCGCCAAGACCTGCTGGCTCCCGTAGGCAAAAGGATTCAACTCATCGTAGCCCCGAACAGAATTTGCCCCCCCCATTCGATAGTACTCCCGGGCGTATAAATTCGCATTGTCAATTTGCCCGCTATTCAAGTACCCAATGGCCAAGCGTGCGGCCAAGACCTGTTTGTCCGCCATCAATACAAAGCGCCGAAGATCCAAATCAAATCGGGTGTAATCGAGGGAGGAATTCACCATCTGAAATGCGCGTTCCACGGATAAAGACTCATACCCCCCCTTCGTGGGGTTAAACCAGACATCGCGGGTGTCGTTGGAAATTTGGAAGGTATAACTCTGGACCGTGTATTTAACGTTTTCACTGACCAATCGAACCCCTTCAAATTTGAAGCTGTGTTGAATCCGGGTCGTGGGACTCATGGGGAATCCAAAGCCAAATTGCAGCCCATTACTCACCTCATCGCGGTAGGTCAGGCCAGAAGACCCGCTCAAGGGGTTAAACCCGCCGGTGGACCCATTCCGGGACCAGGCTTGGAAGCTAAACGATTGGCGTTTGTCCCACATCCAAGGGTTGTTGTACTTGAATTCGTAGGTGTTGGAACGCCCAATACCACTGCCGCCCAAGCCAAAATTCCCGCTCAACATGACGGATTGGCCCATCCCAAAGAAATTATCCCAAGAAAAGTTGGTAAATAAATTGAACCCAGAAGAGGCGCCGTAGCCACCCCCAAAGGTGAAAGTCCCGGCCCGTCTTTCAGTGACATCCAAGACCAAGGTCGTGGAATTGGGGCTGGCCCCTTCCTCGAAGTGAGGCTCAATTTTGCTGAAATAATTGAGGCCATATACCCGACGCAGGTCTTCCTTGAGGGTGGTGTTGTTGATGGGTTCCCCGGTCTTGGACTCAAACTCCCGCAAAATGACGTAGGGTTTTGTGGTCCGGTTTCCGGTGATGCGAATGGCGTTGAGGGTCCGCTCCATGACCCGAAAGGTGAGCGGGTCACCGTCTGCTTCGGGATAATCAACACCGACCACGCGACAGTCCATATATCCTTTGGTGGTGTACAGGGCATTAATGGTGGCGATATCCTCCCGAACGTGGGGGATTTCGATGAGTTGGTTCGGTTTGGTTTTGAGGAGCGGGTAGAGCGTCTGGTCTGGGAGCGCATGATTGCCTGAAAAGTGGACCTCACTAATCAACGGCCGTTCCTTGACGGTGAAAATGACCCGATAGCCGTCGGTGGTTTTTTCCGTTTTGTAAGCGACCTCGGAATACATGCCCATGCCCCCAATTTGACTGACGGCCTGCCGCACGGCATCTTCGTCAAAGGCATCTCCTTTTTTAAGCTCAATGGTGGAGAAAATCCGATTTTTAGCGGTGTAATAATCACCTTCAATTTGGATATCAGAAATCACTTGGGGGGTGGCCACAGGCGCGACACGACGCGGCGCCGACCAAACAGAACCCCCCAGCATCAGGACCAGGAATAGAACCGTAAAAAGCGAACGTTTAGGCAGAGCGCTAAAAGAAAACACCTAGAATCCCAGCAAGTGCCATAAAAATACCGGCTAAAATTGCGGTCACGCGAGTGAGGCCTGCCTCCATCCCACGACTACTCCGGAAAATCTTAGCGGGACCCCCAATACCGCCCAGGCCTTCGCCTTTCGCGCTGTGGAGTAACACCGAGATGACCAAGGAAACCGAAACCAATACCTCTAAACAAATAAGAAAAATGCGCACGGGCCTACATTCCCATGTCGTCGATATCGTAGGCTAAGTCCGTATCGGCATCGAGGCCAGTGCCCACGGAAGCTTCCTGATAATCATAAATGAGCTCTTTTTTCTGTTCTTCATTGCGGAAGCGAAGTTCAGCTAAAACCGCTTCTTCACTTTTTTCGCGGCAAGAACCGCAAGTCTTCCAAATCATGCCATGAATACAACGTAGATGTGCCAAGATACCTTCTCCTCAAAAAATTAGTTTGTATGGGCTTTAACAGATTGAATGGCCTGATCGACCAAAACAATGCCGCCAGATTCTTCAACCAAGAGCAATGCATCAGGGTGGCTGGACATCCCCAAGGCTGCAGCAACATCGCCGAGACGATCTGAAAAAAGGGTCTCTTCTTCCAACTCTTTGAGTCGTTTTCGCAGTGTGGCTACTGTTTCAGAGCCCTTAATGGCCAATGCAAGTTGCACTTGAGAGCTCACCAATCCCAGTTGTTGCAGTTGGTGAGATTGGCTGGCGCTCACTTGAAGGGTGACCAAGGAAGAAAGTCCTTTTTGAAGGGTGGTTTGACCGCCGGGTTGGGTTGAAAGGGTAACGTTAGCGGAGGACACTGACAAGGCATTCAGGATAGATTGCACAGCGCTGGACATCGAAGACGAGCCAGGGACAGGAGTGGTCTGGGGACGAAATCCACCGGAAAGGGGGGAAATTGAATTCAATGACCCTCTCCTTTAGGGAAAACATTAATGGTGACCAATTCTTCGTCATGACTGTGGTCGAGCATGTAGGTCCCCAGCTCAATCATTTTGCGTTTGTCTTGATTCGTGCCTTCTTTGCCATTCACCAAAATGCGACCCGTTTTACGTTCGTAGACGTAGGTGAACCCCTTTTCAAAAGGCGCGCGGTGGTAGAGAAGAATTTTATCTTCGTTTTCGGCATAGGTAATTTTACTGCCATCCGGAAGGGTCCGGGTGTCATCCGCGAATTGAACGATACGAGCCTTAGGTTTACTTGAAGGATTTTGAGTCATAGCCTAACGATTATATTTCAATGTTTTACTCGCGGCAAGACAGGGAAAACAGAAGATAAAGCACGAATCGTCATTGTGAGTGAGGACCTGGGGTTGGGGGGCTAAGCCTGGGGATCCCTCGCAATGACGGTAAGTGTTTACCTAAAGGAGGAGCTCACGATGTCCCAACAAGAAGTGAATACCATCAATAATCTAAGCTTTGACGCTACTGTTCGTGTGATTCAAGATTTAGCCCACCAAAATGGCATTGATCCCACACAAGAACGCATTCTCCAACAGCTCATGGCTTATCATTCCCAAACCCAGCAATAACCCTAATTCGGCTGGGCGACGCGAGAATATCGTGACAGTAGCTCCGCTAAAATCCGTTGATGCGCGGGGTGTTGTAAATGGGGATCCAGTTCCACCACTTTAAACGCCGCTTGTCTGGCCTGCTTGAGGACAGCTTCATCCCGAATTAAATCCGCCAATCGAAACAGGGGCAATCCTGCCTGACGTTTCCCCAATAAATCCCCAGGGCCCCGCAAGGCCAAATCATATTCGGCCAATTTAAAGCCATCTTGGGTGCTAACCATCGCCCGAAGTCGCGGGTTGTACTGCCCACCCCGGGTCGAGGGAACCAAGTAACAATAGGCCGCGTGACCCCCCCGACCAATCCGACCCCGTAGTTGATGGAGTTGTGCGAGCCCGAAACGTTCCGCGTGTTGAATGAGCATGATAGAGGCATTCGGGACATCCACTCCCACTTCGATAACGGTGGTGCTCACAAGAATGTGCAGGTCACCTGCGACAAATGCGGCCATCACCTCAGCCTTTTGGGCAGCCTTCATTTTGCCATGCAGTAATCCCACCCGAAATTCGGGGAAAAGGCCTTTCAAAAGTTCAAACCCTTCCTCGGCGGATTTGAGGTCTAATTTTGCGGATTCTTCGACCAGGGGATACACGACATAGGCCTGCCGCCCTGCGCTGATTTCTGAGCGACAAAACCGATAGATATCGGCCAACTCTGAACCGGCCACCAGCTGGGTTTGCGCCAAAATACGACCGGGAGGCAATTCACTGATGAGTGTTTTATCCAAATCCCCAAAACAAGTGAGCATCAAGGACCGTGGGATCGGGGTGGCAGTCATCAACAAACAATGGGGGAACATGCCTTTTTCTTGGAGACGATGCCGCTGATCTACCCCAAAGCGATGCTGTTCATCAATCACCACAACGGCCAAATCGGGGATGACCACATCCGATTCCAAGAGGGCATGGGTGCCCACAATAATTTTGGGGCCAGGGGCCAAGATGCGTTCCATGGCCAAGCGACGGGTCTTGGCGGTGAGGCTGCCTTTGAGAAGCTCGACTTGCACGCCCAATCCCCCCAATTGCCGCGTTAATCGGTTGTAGTGTTGCTGGGCCAAGATTTCAGTGGGGGCCATAATAGCCCCCGTGAGTCCATTGTCCACAGCCGCCAACACGGCCAAAATGCAGACATCCGTCTTCCCGCAGCCAACATCGCCTTGGAGCAAGCGATTCATGCGGGTGGGCTTGGCCAAGTCCTGGTAAATCGTGGTGACGGCATCCTGCTGGGCCTGCGTCAGGGTGTAGGGGAGGGCCGCGAGATAGGCCGCGTGCAAGGGGCCGGGGACGCGAAGCGGGGGGGCCTTGGGAATTTTTTTCCAATCCACGCGATTTTGGGCCAAGGAGAGCTGGAAATAGAAAAAATCATCGAAAATAATCCGGTGTTTGGCCTGTTTGTACCGCTCACGATCTTGGGGGAAATGGAGGTGACGAATGGCATCTTGGATCCCCATCAAGCTAAAGGAAGACAGCCAATCTGGGCCAAAAGGATCGTGAATCGCACCCAAGGACTCGGGAGAGACCAACTGCGTGGCCAAGTGACGCAGTCGAAAAACACTGAGCCCTGGGGTGCTGGGGTAAATGGGCACCACGCTTCCCACTCCCAGTTGAGCGCGCACATCCGGCCCAGTGGCCAATTCATGTTCCGCCACAGCGAGCTCCCAGCGCTGCGTGAAGGAATTGCGTTCCCATTTGCCATGCACCCAAATCCAGACCCCCGGCTTCAGGGATTTTTTTAAAAACGGTTGGTTGAACCAAATGGCCTCGATGGTGCCGGTCTCATCACTGATGCGGGCACGGATAATGGACCTCCCGGTCTTAGTGGGGGTGTCTTGGACGGCTTGGATAATCCCAACGGCACTTTGGGGGCCGGCTTGGAGGCGATTCAGGCTGGGTAATGCCCGACGATCATCATAGCGACGGGGGAAAAAGAACCAAAAATCCGAGACCCGATGCAAGCCTAACTTGGCCAAGAGTCCCCCGAGATGCGGGCCGATGCCTTTGATAAATTGGAGCTCGGTGCTGGGGGCTAATAGCATAGTCCCAGAAAAATCTAACCCTCGCGGGTGTGAGATAAAGTGGATAAGGGCACATCCACAATACGTTGATCATCCACGCAGATTTGTAAGTGAGGGATCTCACTGGTTTGGCCCAATTCCGTCCAGGTCACGACACTGGTTTTGAGGTGGGCACGTACGGTTTCGACGTGCGCATCGGTCACAGCAATGACATAGCCGCCATTCTCAGAAAACAGGGTGACAAAGGGATCTTCAGTCTCCAAATTAAGGTGAATCCCAATCGGCTCAGCACCGCGCTCGCCCAAGGCCATTTCGGACAAGGTTACCCATAATCCACCCGCTGAAATATCATGGCAAGCGGCGATCAGTCGATATTGGATGAGCTGATGCACCAGCTGATTTTGTCGGGCTTCTTCGGTAAATCGAACTTGCGGTGCAGTGAGGGAAAGATTCGCAACCAAATTGGCGATCTGGGTCCCCCCGAATTCCGCATGACGTGCCCCGATTAAAAAGAGGGCAAGCCCCGGATCAAAGACGGTCATTTGGGTCATAAATTGATAATTTTCGATTTTTCCAAGGGCAACGATCACGGGGGAAGGGATCACGGCATTGCCTTGTTTGGAATCGTTGTAGAGGCTCACATTACCGGAGATCACAGGCAAGGCCTCGCCGGGAATAAAGCCCAAGGCATTGGCGGCATCTGCAATCCCTTTGACGCCTTGCTCAAAATCATAAAAAGAATGGGAATTTTGGGGGTTGCCGTAATTCAAACAATCGGTGATGGCAATCGGACGTGCCCCAACACTAACCAAATTCCGCACAGATTCGGCCACCGCAGCAGCCCCGCTCACATACGGGTCGGCATAGCCGTATAAATTACTGTCGATCGTGGTGGCTAAGCCAGCCGTACACCCCTCAATCGGGGCCACCACAACGGCATCGGCTTCGCCGGGGTAGAGAAGGGTGCGGCCTTGCACAGAATGGTCAAAATAGCGATAAGTCGGCCGTTTGGAGCGATTGTTGGGCAGACCCATGAGTTGCACGCCCAAGGCCCCAAGATCGGTGGGGGATAGTCCCAAGGAAACGGCAGGAATGGGCGGATGGGGTTCCGGGGTGCGGACTTCGCGGACTTCCGTCGTGATGGCCCCAATCGGGAGCTCACACAAGCACTGCCCGTGATGCATGAGGCGATACACCGGCTCGGTTGTAACCTTGCCAATGACTGCGGCACCGGCATGGGGGTACAAATGTCCGAGGTCAAAATCTTCATTAAAAATTTTCAAAACGGTGGGAGAAAACCAGGCCGGAACCGCCAGGCAAAATCGCTCTTGGGTCTCGGAACAGGCAATGACTTCAGGGGGGAGCGTCGATACCGCAACATTGACCAAATCCAAATCCACGATAACCCCATAGCCACTGGCAGCGGCAATTTCGGAGGTGGCACAGGAGATCCCCCCGGCACCCAAGTCTTTAAATCCGACGGGGACATTTTGGGCGTAAATTTCGTGTTGAAGGGCCTTGATCGCCTCGACAATGACCCGCTTCAAAAAGGGGTCGTGGACTTGAACCGCACCGATGTTGGTGGTCTCGTCTTCTTTGTCCAAGGTGGCAGAGGAAAAACTGGCGCCGCCAAACCCGGTTGCGTCGGTGGATTTTCCAAATAAAATAAGGTCGTAGGGCTCTGTTTTGGCTTGTTCAGGGACATAGCTGTGAATGATTTGGGATTCTTCGACAATGCCCACGGCGGCTACATTCACCAAGCAATTGTCGTTGTAAGAGGGGTGGTACAGGGTTTCACCGCCCAGAACCGGAACCCCCAACGGATTCGCGTAATCAGACACGCCGATCACTACATTTTGGGCAATATCCTCGACCAAGGGGGCCGCCCCCGTTGTATCGAGGCCAAAGTGCAAAGAATTGAGGACCCCAATCACGTCTGCACCCATGCAGTACACATCGCGAACGACACCTCCAACCCCGGTTGCAGCGCCTTCCACGGGCAAAATCTGAGAGGGATGGTTGTGAGATTCGTGGGAAATGGCCACGCAGTAGGACTTGCCTTCATGGTGGGTAAACCGAATAATGCCGGCATCTTCCCCAATGCCCAAGGCGACTTCAGAGCCCTTGGTAGGCAGGTAGCGTTTCAGGATATCCTTGGTGCTTTTGTAGGAGCAATGCTCGGACCACATGGTGTCGAAAATGGTGAGTTCGACAGGGGACGCTTCGCGGCCCAAAAGGGCTTTAATTTTCTCAAGATCTGTTGCTGAAAGTGCCATAGTCAGAGCAGTATAGCAAGAATTAATGCCCCTGCAAAACTAGAGGCTGAAATCCAAAATCTGATCCAAGGGGCCGAGTCGAGGGTGATGCCATCATGGGCGAACCTCCACAAATAACAGACAACAACAGTCCCATTTTACCAAATTTAGGTCCTGATTACAAAAAATGGATCTACTTTTCGGATCGTAAAAATTTAATAGCTTCTTGCACGGTGGAGGTAAATTGGGCCGGGAAAATAATGGTGGAATTCTTTTCAGTCGCGATTTCCGCCATCGTTTGAAGCGTTCTGAGCTGAAGTGCAACCGGGTGTGCGGCAATAATATCCGCCGCCTCTCCCAATTTAACCGAGGCTTGAAACTCGCCTTCAGCGGCCACAATTTTGGCACGACGTTCACGTTCGGCTTCGGCCTCCTTGGCCATCGCGCGTTGCATGTTGTCAGGGAGAACGATGTCTTTAATTTCAACCGCGGTAACCTCAGCGCCCCAGGGCTCCGTATGCCGGTCGATGACTTCCTTAATCTGCGCATTAATTTGTGAGGTTTGGGACAGCAGTTGATCCAGTGAAAACTGGCCAATCACGTTTCGTACCGTCGTCTGACTGATTTGGTTGACAGCTTCATAGACATTTTCAACCGAAATGACGGATTTTTGGGGGTCAGAAATGTGGTAGTACGCCACAGCCGCGATGTCGATGGAGACATTGTCTTTGGTGATAATTTTTTGTGCGGGAATGTTCATGGTAATCGTGCGCAGGGTCACTTGGACCATTTTTTCCAGTATCGGAATCAGTAAAATAAGCCCAGGACCACGAACGCCGACAAACTTCCCCAAGAAAAAGACAACCCCCCGATCATATTCTTTAAGGACGCGAACAGATTGACTGAGGATGAAAAAAATAGCAGCGCTGGTGACCAAAAAAGAGGTGGACATCATGGGGTAAGCTCCGATCTAGGCGAAATAAAAAGTCAGTAAGAACAAGCCCTAGCATAGCGTATTTCAGGCGGTGGACCTAGTGTAGGCCCTGCTGACTACAGATCCACACTTCGTTTCCCAAGTTTCGCGATGAAGGCTTTCTTTAACTCACGAAGTGACGCAATAGTTTTTGTAAACTTGGGCATTAGTGCGGGGGGAAGGTTGGCTTTTTTTAACATCGCGTCTATCTCCTTTAAGGCATCGGT
>JAHFCZ010000092.1 GCA_023249285.1 bacterium
CAGCACTCCTTTTTCCAAAAACTGCATCAGGGCCCTGAGTTAGTGCCCATTCACTGCATTGGGTTTGCGAAGCCCTATGCCAAAAGCACCGCCCCCGGGGCCGCACATGATGCGCTTTTGGCCAGCTTGGTCGCCCAATTGGTTGCGTTTTCAACCGGCCAAGCCCACAGCGATCCCAATAAAACCTTTAGCGGGCATCGGCCTTGCAGCCTGGTGATCGCCCCTGAGCTCACCCCCCAAACCTTGGGGGCGTTGCTCGCCTTTTATGAAAATAAAATCATGTTCGAGGGCTTTTTGTGGAACCTCAATTCTTTTGACCAAGAAGGGGTCCAGCTCGGCAAGACCCTCGCCCAAGACGCGGCCTCCCGTTCAGGCCCCCATTGGCCCCTCCTCGAAGCGTACCTGGGCATTATTGGATCTTGAATTTACCTGTTAATTTCACGATCCAATCTTGAATTTACCTGTTAATTTCACGATTTATTGGGTATACTCTTGGATATGAACACACCTCGTTTTCGTTGGATTACCCGAGAGCTCCCTGATTTAGACCTTGGGAAACTGGTCCTCATTACTGGCGCACGACAGGTAGGGAAAACCACCGTTTCCCGGACAACCTATCCCAGTCTTCCTTATCATAATCTGGATGCGGCTGAGCTCCGAGATCGACTACGACAGGTTCCGACGACATTGTGGGCTTCCACTGTTGGCGAATGTATCCTTGATGAGGTCCAAAAATCTCCGGAAGTCTTTGAAAAAATCAAATACGCTTATGATGAAAAACGTATTCGTCGTACGGTTTTGCTGGGATCCTCGCAGATCTTGATGTCGCGACTTATTTCTGAAAGTTTGGCCGGGCGGGTTTTTATTTTTGAGCTTTTTCCGCTGATGTTGAGCGAATTTTGCCTTGAGGCCACGTCACCTCCTCAAGCCCCAATTTTGTTGGACCAGATCTTGTCCTGTTCCCACCTCGCGGACGTTTTATCCCCATACCCTCCCGTTTCCTTATCCTCGGATTGGGACCAGAAACAGGCCTGGCTGGCACACAGTCTCCAATGGGGGTGTATGCCCGAACTTTTAGCACTCTCAGATTCCCATAAAACCCAATGGCACCGGAGCTACGAAAAAACGTTTTTGGAACGTGACTTGGGTGATTTGGCCAGGCTATCTGACTTGGAACCCTTCAAAAAGATCCAGAAGCTTGCGGCCTTACGCTCTGGTCACATCCTCAACCTGTCCGATTTCTCGACGGATGCAGGGGTAAGCTTTGATACCACCAAGCGGTACTTGGAATATTTAAAGCGCTCCTATCAAGCCTTCGAGCTTGCCCCTTACCACGTCAATGTCACAAGCTCTGTTCGGAAAACACCGAAGCTCCATTTTGTGGATGTTGGGATCGCCAGACAACTTTCGGGTTATTTTGGACCGGCCACCGGTGAATTATTTGAATCGTATGTCGTCTCAGAGATCTACAAATGGGTCAAAACCCGCCAACGGCCCGTGACTTTGACGTATTATCGCACTCGCTCTGGACTGGAAATTGACCTTTTAATCGAAACGCAGCAAGGCATTTTCGGGATAGAAATCAAATCCACACCGAAAGTATTGGCCAAGCATGGCTCAGCCTTGCGTGCTTTTGCGCAATCCTCACGTGTTCCTTGGCTGGGGGGACTGGTGGTTTATCCCGGGGACCAACTGGTCCATCTTGACCCCACCCATGATCTTTGGGCCATGCCCGCTTCCTTGCTGCTCACTTGCTAGATCTCCATCAGAAACTATCGACTCTCCAAGACCACTTGCAGACCCAGTGCATCCAACACCGCCAAGACCTTCCCCCAGTGACAGGTGGGTTTTCCCTTTTCGAGATCAACAATAAATCGGACGCCTGTTCCTGAGACCAAGGCCAGATTTTGCTGGGTGATGCCCACGGCCTGGCGTCTTTTTTTTACACTTTTCCCAATTTCTTGAGGCGAATTCTTCATTGTTATACTCCAAATATTCCCTATCGGTAATAATCACATCCATTTTTTACAAAGTCAACTAAAAGTTACCGATCAGGAATATCTATGCCCTCAAATATGCCATGTGAAACCTTGACGCCGTCCTCCTTTTCGCAGGATACTGTCCCCATGCGTTTTCCCCTTATTTTTCGTTTAACCTTTGTATTTTTACTCGGGTGCAGCACCTTGGCTTTTGCGAGCCTACCTAGCTATTTTTCGGTGAAGTCTATTCCCTTTAGTGACTCGTCTTCCGTCCTGTACACCCCTGCGGCTAACCCCGCCTATTTTGGGACCTTGGAGGATATGGAGCTGGGGTATGCCTGGGCCAGCGCCCGTCAGAGCTTGGCCTATGTCGCACTCCCAATCGTCGGATTAGGCATTCACAACCAGGACAATTCGGCAGATTATAGGCTCCAGACTGCCTGGGGTGATAGCGCTGAAATGACGGGTGTGGGCTTGATTTGGGGGGCGGGCTACGGCGCAAGACGTTCGATGGCCTGGCAGATCGGTAAATTATGGCGACCTTCCCCTCAGTTTTCAGTGGGGGGTCAGGTTATTTTTGAAACCGGGGCCGATGCCGGTCAGCAAGGGATTTTAAACTTCGGATTTCGTCCGCAAGGCACGGAGCTTTTGACCTTGGGCCTGGACGCCGTGGTGGATTATGATCGGCCCAATGAATGGGCATTATCCGCGACGAGTGTGCTCGCTCCTGGATTTGAACTCGGTCTGCGGTATTTGAGTGACAAAACGGTCATGATCGGCGCCCAAATTGATTGGGGGACCTGGGAAGCGGGCGTGCATAATGGGCCGGATCGCCTCACCAGTCTCACCCTCAAATCTTCGCCTGGCCCCCATGTGTTACAGGCCTTCAAACCCAAGCCGAAACGCTATGTCGAGTTGCGGTTGGGCGGGGATATTCGATACCAACGCTTCTCCTGGTTTGACCGTGGCCAGACCCTTTACGGGGTACTGGATAGCATCCGACGTGCGAAAGAAGACCCCGAAATTACCGGGATGGCCTTGGATTTAACCGAATTTGATACCAGCTACACCTTTTGTTGGGAGATCCGTCACGCCTTGTCTGAGTTCAAGGCCAGTGGCAAGAAAATTGTGTCCTTCCTGGAAGAAGGGGAGCTCAAAGATTACTACGTCGCGAGCGTGGCCGATTGGGTGATTATGGACCCGATGGGGAGCTTCAAGCTGACCAGCCCCGCCTTTAATCGGATCAATTTCAAAGGGCTGTTGGACAAAGTGGGCATTGGCGTCGATGAGCTGCGCTTTTTTAAATATAAATCTGCTTTTGAAAACCTCTCCCAAGCCGAGATTTCAACGGCTGATCGCGAGCAAAAAACCGTGATGTTGGATCGGTTTTATGGGGAGCTCCAAAAAGATATCACCCGTTCTCGGAATGTGACGCCAAACCAGCTGGATCAATGGCTGGCACGAAGCTTTTTCTATTCCCCCAAGGAAGCCACGGCCAATCACTTGGTCGATCAGCTGGGCCGTTGGGAGGATGTGAAGGCCAAATGGAGCAGCTGGAACGCGGGTGCGGTCGGGGTTGGGGAAGGCTTTTTGTACCGAAAACGGCCACAAACTTGGGGCGCAAAGCCCATTATTGCCGTGGTCTATGCCCTTGGGTCCTGTGATATGGACACGGGGATTAAGGCCCGGAGCCTGTCGCGGTTGATTCACGGCCTGGTGCAAGACTCGGATGTGGTGGCGATTGTGCTCAGGGTTGATTCCCCGGGGGGCAGCGGACTGGCCTCAGACTTGGTAGCCAAGGAAATGAAAAAAGGGCGTGAGAAAAAGCCGATTATTATTTCGCAAGGTGAGGTCGCAGCTTCCGGCGGCTATTGGTTGTCCGCGTACGGATCCACGATCATCGCAACGCCCTTCACCATGACCGGGTCCATTGGCGTGATTGCCTGCTGGTTTTATGATCAACAATTCAGCGCAATCACCGGGGTGAAGACGTCCTCGGTGGCCAAATCCAAATACGATGCCTTGTTTGGCGGGGTACGTCTCCCGATTGCCGGGCTCTTGATTCACACCAGAGGCCTGGATTCTGGCGAAAGAGCCCTGTGGGAGGCCTCAATAAGGGATAGCTATCGCGACTTTATTAATGTGGTCTGTGAAGGCCGCAAGAAGCTTCCTGATGAGATCGAGCCCTTGGCCCAAGGCCGGGTTTGGGCGGCGCAAGATGCCTTGGATCATGGCCTGATCGACCAAATCGGTGGCTTGGACACGGCCATTGTAGCGGCTAAAAAAGCGGCGGGTCTGGCCCCGGATGCCGACGTGTGGGTGGATGAACTTCCTGAAAAAGGGTTGTGGGATCTGAAGCAATTTTTACCGAGCCCGCCTAGCTTACCAGGGTTCTTCTCGGGTGGAGATCCCCAATCTGAGGCAGATTGGGAACGGCTCCAATTCCAGATTAAGCATAACGGCGAGATTCTGCCCCTCATGTAGGCGCACGCTCTAAGCCCAAAGATCTAATGAAATAATCAGCAGGTTATCCACGATAAGTGAGATATGAAGATTTATAAAAAACAGGTCTCACTACTGCAGAGCTCTCCTTTTGGAAAGGTAATAAGAAACGCCAACGTGATAAAGGCGATGACCATGCTCACAGAGTTTGCCAAGATTCCTCTGGGAGAAGGCCCTGGACGCCGAAAACAGATTCTGAAATGGTTCAGTACAAGCAACGTATTGTTTGAGGCCGCAAAAGAAGGCTACGTTGATCTCTTTATCCTACTTCTCCAAAAAAACGTCTTTTTAGCACTAGGTCCGTTGGTTGTCACGACCTTATTAACTCAAAATGAGGCGGTTTTGGAAGGAGCCCCCGATCATCCGGAACTCTCTTGTTTCAAATTTACCCCCTTACATTGGGCAGGATTTTGGGGGTCCACGGAAATCTTCAAGGCCTTATTTAATCCAGAAGTCATTAGAATACTAGATCCGAAGAGCATAACGGCCTTGCTAAGCCAACGGGATGTATCTGATCACAGATTTGCCCCTTTACATTGGAGTGCCCAAGAGGGCGCTGTTGGATTCTTCGAGGTCTTGCTTCGCCCCGATGTTATTAACGCATTTGGTGCAGATAGGGTATTCGCGTTGTTAAACCAACAGGATGAGTCTGAGTACCGCCTGACCCCTTTACATTGGGCCGCACAAGAGGGGCATACTAGCATTTTTGAGATTTTGCTTCGCCCCCATGTTATTAACGCATTTGGTGCAGATAGGGTATTCGCGTTGTTAAGCCAACGGGATGCGTCTGCGGGAAAATTTACGCCTTTACATTGGGCCGCACAAGAGGGGCTTACTGGCATCTTCCAGGGCTTGCTGCGCCCCGACGTTATTAACGCATTTGGTGCGGATAGGGTATGCGCGTTGTTAAATCAACAAGACACCTCCAGTCAATCTGTCACGTCCCTTATAGATGATCTCGATTTACACCGACAAATAGATGCGTGCTTTCCCCACATTAACGGCATAAGCTCGTCCCGTTCTTTAAGCCCCGAGCCCTTTTCCGTCCAAGCGGCATAAAGTTTCATTCCGACTCAAATGGGGAATAGTTCCCTGTAGATTAGTATTTCACTTCATTTTCAGGGGATCATCATGTACCACTACCTCTCTATTGCCGCTCGCTACTGCGAAAATGAGGCGGATCTGCCCTTTATCTGTGAGGATGTCGAAATCGCGCATCAACTCGGGTTTGAATCTTTTGAACATGCCATCCACCTGGGACACCGTGCTGGGATCGATGTGGATGCACAGGTCCGTGCCATGGTGGCCGTCATTGATCGTCATCCGGTCACGCAAGAAGATCAACTGGAGGGGTTTATTGAGCAGCTCGAAGAGGCCAGCAAAATGACCTTAAGCGAGCGAGTCAAAACTGAGATCCGTGGCCTTTTCTCCCCTGATACCCCCGGATTGGATCGGGGTGCACTACTAGATCTGATCGGATTTATGGCGCTGGATTCTGCAAGGCCCGACGGGTTTAGCTTATCTGGCGAGGTGGTGCGACAGATGAAAGAAACCGTAGATCAAGACAGCCTTCGCAATGCCTCCGTCCCCACTTTGTTTGCCCGGTTTTTGGGGATTCGTACCCACACCCCGGATTTCCCCAGCCCTGCAATAAAAACGGTCCCACCTCAGGACCCCCACCCGTATTTGGCAACCTTTGAAAAAGACTCTCGCGAATTGCGTCACGCCCAGTACCTGGTCCGAATCAAATCCCAATCTTAGAGGCTCTGTTGCAAAATACCCAATTTTGAGAGAGGGATATCTCGAGCTTGAAGC
>JAHFCZ010000093.1 GCA_023249285.1 bacterium
GAGTACTTGGTGGTCCCCCGTGTCCTTGCCGCCACCGTGATGGTCCCGATTTTGGTGGGGATGGCGGATATTATTGGCTTTCTCAGTGGCTATATGGTTGTGGCATTTTCCGGGAAAATTAACCCCTATACCTTTTTCGATTCTGCGGACAGTATGCTCAAAACGTGGGACGTCACAGGTGGGGTGATCAAGGCGGCTTTTTTTGGATTCTTAGTGGGACTCATCAGTACCTACATGGGCCTCAAAGCCAAGGGCGGGGCCAAAGGCGTCGGTGAAATGACCACCCATGCGGTGGTCGTGTCGCTCATTGCGGTCTTTGTCGTCAATTACTTCCTCTCGATTATGTTGTTCTAACGATGGCAAGCATGGGCGAAGTGGTCCTCAAAGGGCTTTATAAAAAATTCGGAGACACGACTGTGGTGAATGGTCTTGATCTGCATGTTGCACCTGGCGCCAAAATTGCGATTATCGGCCCCTCAGGCTGTGGGAAAAGCACCTTATTACGCTTAATGATGGGGCTACAACCTGCGGATGCGGGCTCTATCCAGGTGTCTGGGCAAGAAGTGACCCAGCTGCGTCGCAATCAAATCCGGGAGCTCCGAAAACAATTCGGGATCCTCTTCCAATCGGCGGCGCTATTTGATTCCCTGAATGTGGTGGACAATATCGCATTTCCGCTCAGAGAGACCTTTAAAATCACGAGTGAGCGCAAAATCCGACAAAGTGTTAATGAGATGCTTGAGTTAGTGGAAATGACCGATGCCGGCCACAAAATGCCCTCTGAGCTATCCGGTGGCCAACGTAAACGAATTGGCTTGGCCCGGGCCATTATCAGTCATCCCAAGATTATCCTGTATGATGAGCCCACCACAGGCTTGGACCCCTTGCTTTCAACGAGCATTGAGGATTTAATTGTGAAGCTCAATACCCAATTGGGCGTGACCTCGATTGTGGTCACCCATCAAATCTCAACCATTTTCCGGACTGCAGACCAAATCTACTTGATGAAAGACGGAAAATTATTGCCCCCAGAAACGCCGGAATCCATAGGAAAATCTAAAAACGAATATTCTGCCTTTCTTGAGGGAAATATATAGCGAGGAGCATGCATGCAAGATAGAACAGCGTTCAAAGTCGGAGTGGCCACATTATTAATGGTCTTATCTATTTCCGGGTTACTCATCTGGAAAAGTGGCATCTTTTTGAAAGCCACAGGCTACAAGCTTACCGGCCAGTTTGATAACGTCAGTGGTCTTTTGGTGGGGGCTGAGGTCCGTTACCGTGGCTACAAGGTTGGAAAAGTATTCAACGTCCTCCCCGATGAAAAGCAAGTCTTGGTGCATTTTTGGGTCCAAAATGGGGTTCATATCCCCCGTCAGTCCGTGGCCCGTGTGGTCTTTGACGGGTTGGTTGGCGAGAAATTTATCGCGATTAAACCACTCTCCCCGACGGAATCCGAGCTTCTAAAGCCTGGGGATACGATTCATGGGTATGCCTCAGCGGGGCTGGCCGATGCCATCGAAATCAGCGTAAAAAACCTGGATCACACCGAGGCTATTTTAAGGAGCTTCCGAGGCATTTTAACCTCCTCAGAAACGACCCAAAGCCTTCAAAATTCGATCACAGCTCTCGAATCTACAGCCCAAAACTTTAGTCATATTACGTCTCAGCTGTCTCAGACGGATTTGGGCGGGACGATCAAGCGTTTGGATAGTCTCACCGTTTCTATGCAAAAAACGGTAGAAAATGTCAGAAGCAATGTTGTTAATCAACAAAATACCGAAGATATCAGTAAAATTATCCGAAATCTGAGTATTTTTTCTGAGCAGCTTCGGAAGCTTTCTTCAGAGAATTCTGAAGGGTCCGAAACGAGGCTCTCCCCGCAATTGTCCTTGGTACGCATGGCCACCCAGGTGAAGCTCCAACCCAGCATTTCGGGACAATATCAGCCAGCGACTGATCGACTCTCTTACGATGGGAAGGTAGATCTCAAAGCCGGGAATCAATTTATACGGGCCGGATTTGGCGACCAGGGCGGTTCTGGCAAGCTCTCCGCCCTCCAATACGGGGTGGGAGTGACTAAGCATTTTGACGCAAGAATAGGGGCCTTCTACACAAAGCCCGGCGCAGCCCTAGATTGCAAGATTACCCCAGAGACCCAGTTCTCCGTCGAATGCTATGACCCCAATCAAGTGCAAGTGGAGCTCATTGGTCGCCAGCGCTTCCATCCGCAGTGGGATGGATTCCTCAAGCTCAAGACCAACGACACCAACCCCAATCAGCTCAACCAGTTTGGGGCTGGGATTACCTTCTATCCCTAATTCAGCCTCAATAAGTGGAGGCGATGATTAAAATCCCCAAATAGTGTCGATAACTCTACAAAATATCGCACGCTAAATGGGGGTAAAATATGGATTACAAAAACATTGCGACGCCACCACCAAAAGGGTGGGGATTCTTTCGCAGCCGTACTCCCACACCCGCTCAAGATCTAAGAAGAGCACTTAAGCAGCCAGTTAAAGCTGGAGAACCCACGACGATCAAAGGCGACTTTAAGTCTTTCGACACAAAGGCCGCTCAAAAGGCTTGTGGTAATGAAGAATCATCAAGAATAACGCCCGAGGGACGTATCGACTATAGTGGCATCAGATTTGAAGGTGCGTTTAGACTCGAGGCGTTGACTGCTCTTATTAAATCCTCAGTCCCGGGCACCTTGGATTTAACGGGCATCCGCTTTGATCCAAAAGAAAGACTCACCCAGGCTGACTTCCAGTCTTTCCGGGATCTTTGCGTTGACCATAAGACAAGCGGCGCCCTCACCGGTGCAAATGTATCCGGTGCAGACTTGAGTAACAGAAGAGTGGTTGGTGACATGTTTAAGAAGGGTAATTTATCTGGTGCAAATCTAGAGGGCACAGTGCTGACCGCCAATCTAAGCGGAGCAAATTTACGCGGCGCAAATCTAAGCGGCTTAAAGGAAGGAAGTGTTGTGACCCTGGATTGCGCTGCCCTCTCGTCTTACTTAAGGGGATTAAAACCATGCGACCAGACCAGGTCCCTTGACTTTGACTTTAACTTTAAATTTGATAGCACGGTCCCAGTTACGCAAAAGGAGTTCAAGGCCATGGTAGCCCTTGCGAAAGAAAAAAATGTCTGCATCCCTCTCAATGGCATGAACTTGGCCGGTCTGGATCTGCATGACGCCCAAATCGATACGGCCCATACCGCATTTACATCTCTGAGCAGTCTCGCAACACTACCAGACAAAGTGGCATCTGAAGAAAAACCTCTCACCATCAGATTTGATCCACCTGGCATACCTACTCCTAATGACCTTGCTGCGCTGGAAACGATCTGTGTCCAAAAAGGAATAACAAGATTCGGGGTCCCTAAGAGTAAGATGGAGGAAGAGCCCCGCTACCAACCGTTGCCCTCAGAGCGCCGCCACTTCTATCCCTAATTCATCCTCAATAAGTGGAGGCGATGATTAAAATCCCCAAATAGTGTCGATAACTCTACAAAGTATCGCACGCTGAATGGGGGTAAACCATGGATTACAAAATTATAGCAGTGCCACCAGAAACTGGGACATTCTTTAGACGCCAAGATCTAAGCGCACTTGCACAGCTACCTAGCCCTGGTGAACGGGCGACAATCCAAGGCGACTTTAAGTCTTTCGACCCACAGACCTTTATAGATGCCTGTGGTGAAAATGGATCATCAAGAAAAACGCCCGAAGGTAGTATCGACTATAGCGGCATCAGATTTGAAGGCGAGTTTAGCCTCAAGGCATTGACTGCCCTCATTGAATCCGCTAGCCCCGGCACCTTAGATTTAACGGGCATCCGCTTTGATCCAAAAGAAAACCTCACCATAGCTGACCTCCAATCTGTAGATAACAAGTGCCGAGACTATAACGTAGCAGGAAACCCCACCGGGGCAAATGTATCCGGGGCAAACTTGAAGCGCTGTGAATTATACAATTCCATGTTGAAGGGGGGGGATTTATCCGGAGCAAATCTTAAGGGCGCACACCTGGAGACCGATCTAAGCGGAGCTAATTTATACAAAGCAAAACTAAACATAAAGCCTGGAAGTAGTGTGACCCTGGATTGCAAGGCCCTCTCGTCTTACTTAAGGGGATTACCCGGAGGGCGTGAGTTCAGTTACCTTCCATTTGTATTCAAATTTAATACCGATCAAGTCAATCCAGAGGAGTTTAAGGCCATGATAGCCCTTGCGAAAGCAAAAAATGTCTACATCCCAATCAATGGCATGAACTTGGCCGGTCTGGATCTATCCCAATTCGATCCGCACCATACCGCATTCCAATCTCTAGACAGTCTCGAAGCACTGCCCGACCAAGTGATACCCAAAGAAGACCGTCCCACCATCGGATTTGATCCCTCTCGCAGACTTAAAAAAGAAGACTGGGATGCCCTGGTACGTCTCTGTGATCAAAAAGGAATAAAACCCCGCGTCCCTGAGAATAAGATGCCGGCAGCAGTGCCACCAGCCTACGACCCGAGCGGCCCACCACCAACCTACGACGAGAGCGCCACTCAAGCTTCTAACCCGAGCGGCCCCCCACCCCCCTACTCAGCCTAGAAAGTCTAGGCGTAAGCTTGTTACTTGAGGAGCTGACTTAAAAAGCCTTTGAAGTCCGCAATGTGGGTGCTAGGAAAGCGACCGTAACTATTACGCCCAGTGAGTCCCATAGCACTTCTAAATTCATTATCATCAGCAATTGATGCAAAGGAGTGGAGTAGTAGAAAAAACTCGAGACCTACAGTTCTGCATAAGAAGTGAATAAGACGGATAACTTTTTTTGCAGTCTCAAATGTACACCCAGAATTTGGGTATTTATTCCACCATCCTTTGTGGAATAACCTTCTCTTTAATCCATTAGCCTCTGTCTTCCTCCAGTGGCGATCTCCAGCAGTTTCAAGAAGTTGAAGCAGGGGGATTTTCACCCAAGCTAGCTCCGCACTAAAAACGTAAGCCCCAACGCGTTCTGCTAAGGTCTTCCTTGCATAGGTGAAAACAACGTGGGTAAGGGGGTGCAGCAGGGGGTGTTACTGCTTTAGAAGGCAATGGTTTTGCAGCCGTACTCGTGGGATTTCCAGTTCCTGATGGGGCGGCAGAAGGCTGTGGGGGTGTCGGTGCCAGGGCCAGTTGCGGTAGGGGGCTATGGGGCTGCATTGATGCCCCACCCGATGTCCAAGACAAGCCGCTACCTGGTGCCCAAAGAGAGCAATCGGCTGCTACTCTGGCATCCGTTTCCGTACAATTTGGGGCGAGTGGATCTTCAAAAAAGAACGACCCAACCATACCAGGGAGCGGGGCTCTAGTCTGCCCGGTACCCAACGGTGCAACAGCCATTTTCTTGTAATAAACAACAACCATGTAAAGGGACCTTCCTAGATGAAAATCCCCTTTTCAATCATAAAACAAGGACACTATTTCAGTAAGCTTTTACCTGAGCTTACCTAGGTAGCTTCTGAAGTTCACAATGTCTTCTGGACGAAGATGTGTACTCCCAGTGAGTCCCATAGCGGTTTTAAACTTAGGTATTGACATACCTGCATAGCTATTGAGTTCTACAATAAACTGAGCACTTACTGCTACGCATGACGACCGAACGGCGGCAATAACGGCTCGGGCCTGCTCAAATGCAAAATTAGAAGTTGTGTAAGCATTCCCCCATCCTTTGGGGAATAGTCTTTCCTTTAATGCAACAGCGTCACCTTTCGTCCATTTTCTATCGCCAACATCTGCACGAAATTTAAGCAAGATAGGTTGAATCCATTTGACGGACTCACCAAAATCGTAAGCGGCAATGGCGCTCGCTACTAAATCTATCGGAGGAGGCGTCACTGGTCGAGGCGGAGCTGGTTGGGGTTTGGCAGCTGCTGCCGCGTAACCTCTGGGTCCTGATAAGCCGACAGGTAGCAGTGAGAGAAAGGGCGGCGCAACATATGGGGGGGGTGCGGGGCGAGGACCAGTGGCCACAACAGCGCTAAACGCTTGGAGGGGAGCAAAATTAGGCCAGGGACTTTGGCCTCCTGAAGTCGACGAGCTAGTAACACTGCTAGGAAACGGCCCCCCTCTTGTTTGAGCCGGAAACTGAGATTGGTTAGCAGTGGTTTTATTCAGCATAAATTCCTCCTAAGGGGAATCCATCCTGCCCTAATACGAGGGCAGGGGATCCTTTTGATACATAAAAAGATCCCCTTTAGAAAACTGGCCCAAAACTTTTACTTTAGTAAATGAATCTCACAATGGTTGGCTTT
>JAHFCZ010000165.1 GCA_023249285.1 bacterium
TTTGAATCCCCCCAAAGCGTGGTCTTCGACCAAGCTGAAAACCGACTTCACGCCCAAAAGGCGATTTTAGTGAAGTTGTTGGGGTAGCAGCGTTTTAATAGGGAACGCCAATTTTATATAGCGTATCTGGGGCTTTGTCTGCGCCGTCTGGCCAGGCAATAGTTCCTAATTCTGGATCGACGTAGACTTGTTTAAAATAGGCCTTATTTTTAAGGGGTTCAAAAATAGGGCCACTTAAGCGATCTTCTAGATCTACTTTTCTTCTTTCTCCATTTTCGAAGGTGAGAAGGAGTTTGTAATCCGACAGACATTTTACATCGATAATATCTAATAACATACGGCGAGTCCTCTAGACTAAAGGTGCGATTTTATTGGGAGATATTCCACTTTGACTCAGATTCCAATCCTCCAAAAGTTCCTTTTGGTGTAATTTGCGTGGAAGTGCGGTGGGTTATGCTCATCAAAGAACATCTGGATAATAATTCCTAAAAAGCGACTGATTTCTGGCATCGTAATGTGTGGGCATTATACAGTGTGGCTGTGTCAAACGCTAGAACTCCTGGGTCAGTCTCAGCATAAAGGTGCGTCCAGCGGCGTAGTGGGAGCCGTTGAACCCATTGGCGATTGTGACGGGGTAGGGATTGTCGAAGAGATTGAGGATATCTACTGCAATTTTGAGGTGAGCGGGGGCACTAAAGCCAACGGTGATATCGCTCGTGAAATGACCAGGGAGGCTGCGGTTGTTGTCTGGGCCGGTGCGTAGTCCCGAGCCATAGCGTAGGCTGAGTGCTGTCCACCACGGGTCTTGGATGAAGGTGAGGCCGGCATTGACGGTGTGGACTTGAACGTGATCTAGGAATTGTTCGGTGTCACTGGGTTGCTCCCCGGTGAAAATCCCGCCACTGAGGCCCTTGCCTTTGGCGATTTCATAGCTGTAATTGGCAAACCCGGACCATTGGCTGTTGAACTGTTGGGTGAGGGAGATCTCGCTGCCGTAGGCATAGCCAGTGGCAAGGTTGAAGGGTTGGCTCAAGGCGGTATTGAGTAACTGGGCTTCATCGATCACATTGACCATGTTTTTGTAGTAAATCGTCATGCCGAATGTTTGGGACGGGCTGAGTCTTTGATGAAGTCCGAGCTCATAATAGTCGGATTTTTCGGGCTTGATGTCATAGTCTGTGAGGCTGCCCCCGCCGACACTCGTAAAGGCTTTTCGGAGGTTTTCAAACGGGGCAGGCTGAAATAGCTTGCCGTAAAAGGCGTGAACTTGGGTGGTGTCACTCATCCGATAGCTGAGCCCGAGTCGTGGGGAAAGCAGGCTGTCCGTGCTCAACACATCTGGGCTGGTGAAAATGCTCAGGTCATATCGCAGGCCCAGATTGAGGGTGAGTACGTCGCTGAGGCGATAGTCGTCTTGGGCATACAGTGCGCCATAAAAGCCACTATTGGGGTCATTGTCGGTGAAGGTGGTGGCGGTGCCTGTTTTGGTGATAATGGTGATGGGGCCCTGGGTGAGGGAGGTTTGAGCCTGGAATCCCACCTTGATCCGATGATCGGGGAGCCGGGTGGCATAGTCGCCTTTGAGGCCAAAATGAGTGATTTGGCGGTCTTCGGAAAATGAGGATGCGGTGCTCCCGTTGAGATCGGCTGCTGCTAAATCATTGGCTGGGTCGTTGGTGAATTTGATGCTGGACTGTTTCCAGTATGGGGCGAGTTGAAATTGACTGTGGTCGTCGAGCTGGTGGGTATAGGCCAATTGCAAGGTGTGGCTGGTTTCGTTTTGGAAATCATCGGTGGTGCTGGGGGTGTACAGATAACCGCCTTCGTTGCCAAATGGGTCGGTGAAATTGGATTGAAAATAGGCGTCAGAGGACTTAAAAGAATCGGGGTAATTGGGGATCTGGAAGCGGCTGGCCGAGTCTGACAGAAAGAGGCTGACCCGGTCATCATCCGTGAGCGTCCAATCCAGTTTGGCGGTTGCATTGCGTGTCCAGCTGAAGTCATGAATGGCTTGGATACCGCCCCGACTTTGGTCCGATTCACTTTGGGGCTGTGGGGTGTCCAGGCCCCGATCGGTTTGGCTGTAGTTGGC
>JAHFCZ010000166.1 GCA_023249285.1 bacterium
ATTTTTTTCAATGCTTGCAACTCAGATACAATCGCAGCCTTGCTTTGTGGGAGCGATTTTTTGAGATTCCCCGCTTCGTCCACATTTGCTAGAGGTGCAAAACGATTTGGACCCCGAAAATCAGATAAACGTTGGGGTGAAGGTAAAGAACCAGGCCTTGAAGTCGCCATAAACGCATCCTAAAAAATGTGTGGAATGTATTAAAGAAAAACTGGTGTTCGCAGGATTCCTTGTTTATTCTCGTAAAATCCTATTAAAAAATTTCACGAATCTTGCGGAGAATGTCCTACGTGGTACACTAAAACCCAATTCAATTTTCGGCAAGAAAGGCCCCCCATGACACAAGCTGTTGCCACCCAACCCCGATGGGATTTAACTGATTTATTTGCCTCATACGAGGACCCTGCAATCCAAACGACCCTAGATCACTGTTTAGACCAGACCCAAAATATAGTAGCACAATTCAAAGGCAAACTCGCCACACTCTCTGCCGCTGAGCTCAAAAATGCCTATCTCGCCGTCGAAAATTGTTTTGCCGGTCTTTTCAAAGTCAGCCAATATGTCAATCTGATTTACACCACCGACACCACCTCCGACCCTATCAAAGCCCTTGTCGCCAAAATCGATGAATTCGAAACCGAAATGAGCAATTTACTCGTGTTTTTTGAGCTCGAGCTCGGCGAAGTCCCCGAGGCCACCGCGCAGGCTTGGCTTACAGACCCGGCCCTGGCCCCCTACACCTACAGCCTCAAGCGATCTCGCGACACCGCCAAATTCAACCTCTCCGAAAAAGAAGAGCAACTCGATACCCTCAAGACCCTCACCGGCCGCAATGCCTGGCAAAAGCTCTATAACGAGCTCACGTCCGGGTTCCAATTTGAATTTGAAGTCGATGGCGAATCCAAGAAAATGAATGGCTCTCAACTACGCGCCCTGCGTCAGCATCCCGATGCCCAGGTCCGTCGTCGGGCCATGGACCTCTTTTTTAGCCGCTACGAAGAGCACCAGCTCACCCTCACCCACATTTTCAACAACGTCGTCAAAGACTGCACCGTCGAGCAAAAGCTCCGCGGCTATCCCTCGGCCATTAGTGTGCGAAATAGTGGCAACGACCTCGACCCTGCAGCTGTCGAAGCCCTCCACGAGATCACCACAGAGTCCTACAAATTGGTCCAACGCTATTACCGCCTCAAAGCCAAAATGCTCAATCTACCCGAGCTCACGCTAGCCGATATTTACGCGCCACTCCCCAAGGCTCACACCACCTATACCTGGGATCAAGCCCGCGAGATTGTCCAAGACAGCTTCACTGCCTTTGACCCCGAAATTGGGAAGATGGTCGAGTTGATGTTCGCCCAAAATCGGATCGATGTCCCTGTCACATCGACCAAACGGGGTGGCGCGTATTGTTCGTCGGCCACTCCTGACCTCAAGCCCTATGTCCTGGTCAATTTCTTGGGCCGCCAACGCGATATCTCCACCCTCGCCCACGAGCTGGGCCACGCGGTGCATGACATCCTTTGCAAAAAACAACCCCTCACCTACTATCACCCCATTTTGCCCCTCGCGGAAACCGCCTCCGTCTTTGCCGAAATGATGCTGACAGACCGGCTCCTCAAGCAAGATCTGGACCCCCTCTCCCAGCAAGCCCTCCTCACCGATAAACTCGAGGATATCTTTGCCACCAGTCATCGCCAAAATATGTTCTCGCGATTCGAAATGCAGACCCACGACCGCATCAACAAAGGGCTCATGAGTGCCACGGAACTATGCGACCTCTATCAAAATGAGCTCAAATTAATGTTTGGCGATGCCGTGAACATCACCACCCCTTATCGCTGGGAATGGTCGGCCATCCCCCACATTTACGAATCACCCTTTTATGTCTACGCCTACAACTTCGGGAATCTCTTGGTCATGGCCCTCTACCAACAATTCCTTGAAGAAGGCCAGAGCTTCATTCCCAAATACAAAAATTTCTTGGCCATGGGTCGCTCAGCCAGCCCCAAAGACATCACCGCGATGGTGGGCGCCGATATCGCCAATCCCGATTTCTGGCGCAAAAGCCTCACCTACATCGAAA
>JAHFCZ010000094.1 GCA_023249285.1 bacterium
AAAGTCTTGGCCTGATGGGCTTCGTTGCCAGAGGCGTATTGGCAGGGTGTCAAAAAAACGACGATTTTTCCCTCGGGACAGGCTTTGGCAAAGGCGATGCTCACCGGGTGAAGCCAGGCACTAATCTCGCCGGGCGAATTGCTTTGTACAAAAAGGGTAAAGCTCATGCCCTTATTGTAGCAGAAGCGGCAATTGTTGAACCAAAGTCTTGATTTTCTGATCGCTTGATTTGGGCATGACAAGGATCGCGTCAGGGGTGTCTACCACGACCATGTCTTTGACATCGACGAGGGCAACCTTGCGATGTTCTGAGAAGACGACATTGTTGGTGCTGTCGATGGCGATACAGTGTCCACGAATGGCATTCCCTTGTTTGTCTTGGGGGAGAAAATGCTCTAAGGCGGCCCAGCTGCCAATGTCACTCCATTCAAAGGTCGCGGCTAACAAATAGGTTTCTTCGATGGCTTTTTCCATAATGCCGTAGTCGATCGAAATGTTTTCAAATTTTTCGTATAGGGCTTTGAGCTTGCTGGACTTGGTGGGAAGTGCTGCGATTTTGTCTAAAATCTGAGCATGGTCAGGCAGATATTGGCGGAACATGGCCATGATTTTTTCGGCAGTCCAAATAAACATCCCTGAATTCCAGAAAAATCGTCCGGTTTGAATATAGCTTTCGGCAAGATTGAGGGAGGGTTTTTCATGAAAATCGAGCACTTTTTCGGGACCGTTGTCTCGGCTTTGGACCTCGATATAGCCGTATCCCACGTGGGGGAAAGTGGGGCGGATCCCAATGGTGAAGAGCCCTTGTGTTTTTTTGGCGAGTGTCGCGGCCTTGGCGATGAGCTTACGAAACGGGGCAACGGGCGAAATAAAATGATCTGAAGGTAAGACTACCATCACCGCGTCTGGGTCTTTTTTGAGGATTTGGACGGCGGCCCAGCCAATGCATGCGGCTGTATTTCGGCCTAAAGGTTCGTAGAGAATTTGGTCTTTTGGGACCAGATGGTGGAGTTTTTCCAGGGCTGATTTATGCGCCGCATTGCCGACAATCCAGGTTTGTTCGGCTTGAATCAGGGGCCTTAGCCGCAAAATTGTTTCTTCGAGCAAGGTGTTTTGCGTGATGATGGAGAGAAATTGTTTGGGATTTCGGGCACGGGAGAGCGGCCAAAATCTTGTGCCGGAACCGCCGGCCATAATGATTGCGTGGATCATAACGGATATTATACACGAGAGGACTCGCTTGTGTTAGTATAGGGCCCTCTTTGCGTCTGTAGCTCAGTTGGATAGAGCGTTGGCCTCCGGAGCCAAAGGTCACAGGTTCGACCCCTGTCAGGCGCACCACTGGGTTTGGGGTTAGAATTAGGATCATGATCATGATGAATTTTGACAACGAATTTGCCCAATTACCTTCCCCATTTTATACCCAAATGTCAGCGGAAGGGTTTTCAAAGCATCCGAAGATTGTGCACGTCAATGCGGCGTGTTCGGAGTTGTTGGGCTTAGATCCTGGATTTTGGGATGGCCCTGAAGCGGCCCAGTATTTTTCTGGTAACCAAAATTTTGAAGGAAGCGCACCGCTCTCAAGCGTGTATTCAGGCTATCAATTTGGGGTTTTTGCGGGACAACTGGGAGATGGGCGTGCGTTGCTGCTGGGGCAGGTGCGGGGGACGGATGGTGGGTTATGGGATCTTCAGCTGAAGGGGTCTGGCTTAACCCCGTATTCCCGATTTGGGGATGGGCGCGCAGTTTTGCGGTCTTCTATTCGCGAGTATTTGTGCTCGATGGCCATGATGGGGTTGGGGGTTCCGACAACGCGGGCTTTGTGTCTATTGGAGACCGGTGAATCTGTAGCGCGTGAGCGATTGGAGCCCGGCGCGATGGTCATGCGCGTCGCAGAAACTCACATTCGGTTTGGCCATTTTGAGCACTTTTTTTATAACGATCAAACCGAGGCCTTAATTGCATTGGTGGACCATGTGATTCGATTGTATTTCCCAGACTTTTTCGCGATTTTAGAGCCACAAGCCCGGTATTTGGCTTGGTTTCGAGACGTGATGGCTCGGACTGCCAAATTGATGGCGCAATGGCAGGCGATTGGGTTTTGTCATGGTGTCATGAACACGGATAATATGTCGATTTTGGGGTTGACTCTGGATTATGGGCCGTTTGGGTTTATGGAGGCTTTTGATCCCGGTTATATATGCAATCATTCGGATCCGGATGGCCGATATTCCTACAATCAACAACCTTTTATTGGATTGTGGAATCTCAAAGCCTTGGCCTATGCCTTGAGTCCTTTGATCGATCGTGGGGTGACGGATGCGGCTTTGACCGATTATGAGGCTATTTTTACCGAACATTACGAATACTTAATGGCCCAGAAATTGGGGCTGGAGTCGTTTGAAGATCAAGATCGGGAGCTATTGGTGGGGTTATTGGAGTTGATGACGGATCAACGTGCGGATTATACGCAGGTCTTTCGAGGTTTGGCAGTCAGCTTGCGAGACTCAGAGTCTTGGCTGGCTTTGTTTTCAACTCCGGATGCAGCCCAGACCTGGTTAACGGCCTATCATGCCCGATTGGGAGCAATTTCTTCGGATCATTTTGAGGCGAAACTCAACACTGTAAATCCCAAATTTGTCTTGCGAAATTGGGTGGCCGAAACGGCGATTCGCGCGGCTGAAGATCGCGGGGATTATACCGTTTTGGACCAAGTGTTCAAAATTTTGGAAACACCGTATGACGCGCATCCAGAGGCAACACATTTAGCAAACGCAGCGCCAGCCGATCTGCTGGATTTAGAAGTCTCCTGCTCGTCGTAGTTTACATTTCAAAATTAAATATGCACATTCCGTCATCGCCGTGTTTGGAAGGGTTTGGGGGATCGTTTGCAGGGCTGATGGCGCGGCTTCTAGCTGTGCTGGAGGTGGATTCAGAGCTAGCAACTAGTAATTGGCGGTTGTTCATCTCTTTCATAGTCTTAACCGCTGCGTCTCTTTGTCCTGACGCTAGAGAGAAGGCCATCTCTGGATGTGCTTGGGGTGTTTTGGGGCTGCAGAATGTTTTGGGTGCAGAATGCTGGGGGGCCTGACTACCAAAGGACGCGAAACTGGTATTTTTAAATAACATAAATGGGCTCCTAATGAGGGAAAATTGGTGGATTCGCAAGGATTGCGATCGAGTTTGAATAGTGTAAATGATGGGGGTTTATTTGTGAAGGGACCTGGTACCTTATTTGGTTTTGTGCTTAAATGTTCGTTTTCTAAAATTTCCCCATTCTCAATCGAAAGCGAGAGTTTCCACCATGTTTAAGCTGGCTGCATTGCCTATTCCTATTTTTATTTCTTTGAATCCCACTGTTCAAGATCGTTTGGATGATCTGCAAGCCGTTGTTGAATGTGCCCGGGCGAATGCACTTGAGCTAGCGCGGGTTATGCATACTCAGATTTGTGCATTATATGCTGAGCAAACGGGTTTGCTAACCGATCCGGATGTCGCTTTCGATTGTTGTACCCCAGCTATTCAGATGCAAGTCGACCGGTTTACTCGCGAACTCCTGGTTCAGTTTTTTAAGACGCCTGGTGGTGCTGTTCTGATCAATCGTACGTTTGATTCCATTGGCGGGGAGTCTGCCTTTCAGGTCTCTGAAGAAGCAGGGCGATATGCGGCTTATTTGAGAAGCAATGGCGTGAGTATGCCGGTAACCCCGTTACATTTAGGGGATACAAAAGGATTGAAAACACCGGAATCGTTTATAATGGCCTATGTTAATGCGTTGCGAGAGGGGAAGACCACTTATACACCAGCGCCTGGGATTCCAGAAGTTCGGGTGGCCTTGGCCAACTATTTCAATGGTTTATTTGGACTGAACTTCGAAGGCTGCAACGTTGCCTTGAGTGCGGCTAAGTCTGTGCTTCATAAATTAATATATATTCTGGTGGATACGGGTGTTGGGGTGGCGTATCCCGTTCCCGGCTATCCAATGTATGAGTCCGGGACCAAGGCTTTTGATGGGGTTCCACATGCCTACAAATTCAAGCCAGATGGGCAATTGGATATTGACAGTGTCCAAGTGGCATTGGATGCGGGTGCAAAGGTGTTGGTGATTAACGATGATCATAATCCAACGGGTGCAACGATGTCAGCAGAAACGGTTGCGGCACTTCAAGCTTTGCTTAACCGACCTGAATACAAAGATGTTAAGGTTGTTTTTGATTTGGCTTACTATCGGATGCGATTTGAGGGTTCCGAGAGCCATATTAAGCCTTTGTTGCAGGATATGATTGCACAGAAGCGAGGGATGGGGGTTTGGACTTTTAGTAAAGAAGGCGCTGCAACAGGTCTTCGAATCGGGGCTGTGTTTATGCCTGATATTGCGGTGGTTACAGATGGCCCTACGCGTACAGTGATGGATGCGTTTATAAAGTTGATTGGGAATCAAGAGTCTTGTCCGGTTGCTCCCGCGCAGCATGCCTTGGCTGATTTGCTCACTCGCCATATGGATGAATTTAATGAGACGATAGCCACCAATTGTCAGGTTCTTCAAGCCAGGCGCGATGAAGTGGTTTCCGGGCTCGGTCAAATCAATGCTTTATTTGGCGAGGATGTTATTCAATTTAATAGGCCTGAGGCTGGGTTTTATCTTTATGCAGATATTACAAAGCTAGCCAAGATGCTTGGATTTGTGGATGCTCAAGGTGCCGTGGATGGCGAGGCTTTCCGTAGAGAGATGTTGCGCGAGACCGGGGTGAGTGTTTGCAGTGGTCGTCATTTTGGGGATACAGAATCTGCATACCCCGATCAGCGGTTTGTTCGATTTTCTTTTTCAGGGGTTGAGAAAGAGGAGCTTGGTGCGGGTATGGCGCGAATCCAGGCGTGGGTTGCGGCACGACGCGAGGCCATTGCTTACTTTGCGGATAAACGAGTGATGATTGTCGGCTCGGGGGATGTCGGCCAAACAGCGGCCACTTGGGTGACGGGTGTGGCGGCCGAGACGACCTTGGTTTCACGTTATGGGGCGGACAAATTCTCCCAAAATGGTGTCGTGATGGCGGAGCCTGTGCGGAAAGAAGTCCATCCTAATGTGGTTGCGAGTGCTGGAAATATTCAGGACCCTCAAGACGTAATTTTTGTGGCGGGTAAGCGGGGAGATGATGCGCAGACCATTGCGGCAATTCAACATTTGGTTGGGCCTAAAACTAAAATTATTTCTCTACAAAATGGGGTGGATGCTGGGGCTGAATTTGCAAGGGCCTTCCCTGACAATGTCGTGGGCCAGACGGCTATTTTTGCACAATTAACCCATAATGATCAGGGGCAAGTTGTGGATCGCAAGCAGGCCAAGTGGGTCATGGGGCCTGCGTTGGATACGCACAGTGGGGCTGATGATCAAGAGCTGCTCATCTTGACTCGACATCTGAAGGCTTTGGGAATGCAAAATGCCTCAGCGGAGCCTTACGATGCATTTCGTACAACCGTGGCTAAAAAATTAATTAATAATTTGGGGAATTTTGGCTGTTTAGAGTTGGCACAGCAAGGAAATGGGCTCCGATATGCGGATTTGTTGGCGGATTCTCCAGAGGCAGAGAAAGCCCGAAATACGCTGAAAGTCGCAATCCGAGAATTGTTGACTTTATTCCAAGTGCAGGGTTATGGCTTCGTTTCAGCGGTGGATGACGCCACAGTTAATGAGTACTTTAAGATTGTGTTGCGCTACGTTAAGACTGCCCATGTCAGTACGACGGTGAATGCCTACCGCGAAGGGTTACCTATCGAGGACTTACTCTCAGAGGTCCGATCAAAATCTCGCGGTATTGCGACTCCTGTTTTGGATACTTATATTGAAATGGCAAGTCGGCATAATGCAGCGCCTATGCGTCATCCGGATTTGCGTCCGGTTGTGCCTGAAGATCAGTATGATGCGCGGCTAGCTGTACTTGTGGGGTGAGGCATGATTTAAAATCCGATGCACCTATTCGCAGCAATTTAACCTGGCACCTTGGCTCGCAGAGGGACCTGGTACCTTACTGCGGCTGCGGCTGTGGCGGTTGTGGGGGCTGAGTTGGAGGTCTCCACGTCATACAAGAGGGTGGCAGTACATAAAATCCGGGTTGATAA
>JAHFCZ010000095.1 GCA_023249285.1 bacterium
GGCCAGGCCATTTTGGCCTTTGTGATTTTAAAAGAAGGGCAGCTGATCTCGCCGGACTTGGAGAAACGCTTGATTGACGGCGTGAGCAAGGCGATCGGTGCCATTGCCAAGCCGAAACGGATTGTCTTTACCCCGGAGCTGCCCAAGACCCGGAGCGGTAAAATTATGCGTCGGGTGCTCAAACAAATTGCCAGTCATGGGGCGGTGGGGGATGTGACCACGCTCGCAAACCCGGCCTGTGTTCCTGATCTTGAGGCCCTGGTGCACGGCTAACGATGCGCATTGTCTCCGGACGCTATAAAGGTCTTGGGTTGGCTTATCCCAAAAACCGGGACTTTCGTCCCACCCAGGAAAAGGTGCGTGCTGCGATTTTGAATAGCCTAGGGGCCCGGGTCCAAGGTGCTTGGTTTTTGGACCTCTGTTGTGGGACTGGGGCGATGGGGATTGAGGCTTTGTCTCGGGGGGCGGCGGGGGTGGTCTTGGTGGATACGGATGTGACCTTTGCCAAACAAAATGTGGCCAAAGTGCTGGCTTTTGACCCTGAGTTGGATGTGTCTTGTATCCAAGTGATTCGCGGTGATGTCTTACGGGTTTTGACGCGGCTGGATCGGCCATTTGGGGCTGTGTTTTCGGACCCGCCTTGGCCGATTGCGACGCCCTTTTATGATCACTTATTTGGCCCTTCATTGCTGGGAGTTTTAGCCAATGATATACTCGCACCTGAAGGTGTTCTGGTCTGTGAACACCCAAAATCTTTATCTTTTTCACCTCCTGACTCAGTATTTGAATCCAGTAAGACCACCCGATATGGAGATACGATGGTGAGTATGTTTCACAGGAAACCTTCGCGATGAAGCAAGCCATTTACCCCGGTAGTTTTGACCCTATTACCAACGGCCATTTGGATATTATCCAGCGGGCGGCGCGCTTATTTGGGGAGATCCACATCAGTGTGATTTATAACCCGGATAAGACCTCCTTATTTACGCTTGAAGAGCGCCTAGATCTGATTACCCGACTCACGGCTGATATGCCCGGCGTGGTGGTCGAAGGGTTTAAAGGGCTGTTGATTGATTATGCCGCCCAAAAGAGTGTGTACACGATTATCCGGGGCCTGCGTGCGGTGTCGGATTTTGACTATGAGTTCCAAATGGCGCTCACCAATCGCCAGCTGTGTCCGCAGTTGGATACAGTGTTTTTGATGACGGATGTGCGCTATGCTTATTTGAGCTCGAGTCTGGTCAAACAAGTGGCCCGATTCGGGGGCGATGTGTCGACTTTTGTGCCTGAATTGGTCCAAACTGCTTTAAAGGAGAAATTTTCTCATGAGTGAATTAATGGGGATTTTGGATGCCTTGGAAGCCTTGATTCAATCTGCGTCGCGCTTGCCTTTGACCGATAAAATTGTGATTGAAGAATTTAAGCTCATGCAAATCGTGAACAAGCTGCGTCTTGCGGTTCAGAGTGGGGAGAGCATGATCCGACGCAGTATTGAGGTCGGCCAGGACTTTAGGGTGGAGGATAAGGTCAAGGAGAAAGGGGACGTGATTACGCCGGAATTCAATGCCTTGCCGATGATTCAAGATGCCATGAATAAGGCTGAGCAAATCCGATCTGGGGCCAATGATTATGCCCAAGATGTCCTGTCGAATCTCCAATTAACGGTGGCAAAGATGCACAAGGAAATCACCAAAATGGAGCGTAATATCGAAAAGGGGCGCGACGTGCTCCAGCAACAACGGGTTCAAATTTTAACGACAAAGGAAACGGAATTCCATGAGGTCTGATCAACGTGATTTTGGGACGCCGCGCCCCTTAACTTTTGAGCGTGGGTTTACGAAATATGCCCCTGGCTCGGTCTTGGTGTCGTATGGGGATACGAGGGTGTTGTGTAATGTCTCGATCGAGGATCGGGTTCCGTCTTTTTTGAAGGGGAGTGGGGAAGGCTGGCTGTCAGCCGAATATGCGTTGTTGCCTGCGGCGACGCATACCCGGAGTCAACGTGAGGTCACCAAGGGCAAAGCCTCCGGTCGTACCCATGAGATCCAACGTCTGATCGGGCGCGCGCTGCGTAGCGTGGTGGATTTGTCGGTATTGGGCGAGCGGACCTTGCAAATTGACTGCGATGTCTTGCAGGCGGATGGTGGGACACGTACTGCAGCGATTACGGGGAGTATGGTGGCAGTGTGGGATGCGGTGACGTGGTTGTCGGCCCGGAGTGTCATGCCCAAGTTTCCGATTCGTGAGCTGTTAGCTGCCGTGAGCGTTGGCGTGGTCAACGGCCACGTCTGCTGTGATTTGACCTATGAAGAGGACTCGACTGCGCAGGTGGATATGAACGTGGTCATGACGGAATCCGGTCAATTTGTGGAACTGCAAGGCACGGCCGAGGGCCAGCCCTTTGCGCCTGAGCTTCTCAATGAAATGTTGTTGGTTTCTCAAGAGGCGATCGCGGGAATAATTAACCAAATCAAATCCGAACTCAGATAGCGCTGTTGTGAAATGCACCACCTGAACAATTTTCGCCCAGCTCATTTGGAAGAACCAAACCGCGCTGAGCGAGAAATTGCCCATCTGGGCATTTCGCTAACATCGATTTTCTGCTTTGTAGTAGCGATGGGGGCAATGTATGTCTGAAGTGCATGAATTTTTAATCTCGCAGCGTCATTATGACATTATTATTAAGCAGGCCGAGGCCAATTATCCCCAGGAAAGTGGGGGTTTTTTGGGGGGGAAGGGCTTTTTGGTGCAGGCTGTTTTGCCGGCGTTTAATTTGCATGGCGCAGACAAGACAGATACGTTTATGGTCAGTTCTGAGGATATCCTCAGAGCCCACGAATTCTTCGCTAAACACAATTTAGAATATTTTGCGGTATATCATAGCCACCCTGATGCAGAACCCTATCCATCACCGCAAGACGTGGCTACTGGGCAGAAATTTCATTTCATTGTTGGGTTGAATCCACCAGCCAAGCCGGTGTTCTGTGCCTATCAGATCCACAATCGTGCGATTACGCCCTTGCCGTTTAAGATTGTGCCGGACAAGCATTTTTCGGTGGTGGATATCCATGGGAAAACGACGGTTCAGCAGATGTCTCCGATCCCAACGCCAAACAAGGAAGACGTTGCCCGAGACCCGCTGTCTGAAGCGAAGTTGTTGGGGCAGCTCATTGACGATATCAAGCAGGAGAAACCGCATTATCCGAAGCTGTCCCCTCGAGGGCGGGAGTCGGATTTTAGTACGTTGGCTTAGCGGCTGTGGCTCCCTTTTCCAGATCGCCAATTGCGAACCTGCATCGCCTCACTACGCCACCGTCCTGACAGATTTAAAGTTGAGGTTTAAATCTGTATTACTTTGTACAATTTTGAAGTTGAATTATCAAATTGTATATTTATTATTTTAATGAACGTATATTTTGTGCTATCTTGCTTGGAAACCAAATGGGCATTGCCTTCTTCAGCGACTCAGCATTTTGAATGACTTAAGTCGTTGTAAGGGGGTGATCAAGGATTGAAACAGCCAAAAAAATAGCCAGAATTTTACTTCTGGCTATGTCCCTTACCCTAATCCTTGCCAAACCCATTTTTTAAGGGTTAGGGTCTGTGGCGGGTTTTTGGTCATCCCGCTGCAATAACGTTAATATATTATTGGTAGTTTACTCTGTCAAACTTTACCAGTCGCCGCTGATGTTGTTGAGCTTGAGGATGTTGCCTAAGCCGCCACCTGCGACTTGATCGAGGTCCTCGTCAGAGAGTGCTTGTGCGTCTGTGGTTTCTTTGACTTCTTTTTCGGCTTGGTCTTGCATTTTTTGATCGTTTTCCATTTGGATCTCCTTATTTATAAATACTGGCTGTGTTAATTCTACCCGGATTTTGGGGGATGCTAAACATCAGTGTTAGACATCTTGCTCAGCGACCCAAGCTTGTCTGGTTGGGGGTGTGCTAAATCTTCTGCTCAAGTACTCTGCACTGTAGTCTTTGGGACGAGCGCCGATTACTTCATCCGGGGTGGAGTTGGCGACTAAAAATATGGCTGCAATGTTGAGTAAGTTTGCTTTTATCTGGCTTGCGACAGCCTCACTGTCATCCCCTAGAAGGGCTGCTGACATTGCATCTGTTGCTTGGTCACCTAGTGCCCAAATTAGCAGTGCAGACGAGCTGCGAACCCGATCAATATTGGCGGCAATGGCGGGTATGATACGTTCGGTCCAAGACGGATCATCTTTTCTGACCTGATGGTATTGGGAGTCGATTGCATAATGATCCATGAGATTGAGCGCACCCGTTACCTGGTTAACCCATTTAGAGGATGTACTGAACCCTTTGGGGACGTTGTAGGCTTCTTTGAGTTTGGTGAGTGCCAAGTCTGCTAGCTCACTGAGATGTGGGTGTCCGTCGCAAGCAAGGATGACTTGGACCAAGGCTTCGGCGGCCGATTTTTTTGCATAAGTGTTCCCATTTTTAGCCATCTCTGACATGACTTCGATGACTTCTTTGGCGGCATCTATTCCACGATGCTGGATGGCCATAGAGAACATGCCGACCAATTGGTTGTGATAGCCATTCAAGGCGTTGACCTGAAAGGGAACAAATTTTTCTGCAATGATGCTGAGTGGAACACCGACAAGTCTCGTGAGATAGTCAAAGCCTTTGACGGCCATGTTTTGCAATTGGTTCTCAGACGCCCACTCCGTACCCGCGGATTTCATCCGAGCCTCCATGAGTTGGAGCTCTGCATAGTCTGTTGGGCTGATGCCCAGGGCTGCGTGGACGGCATCCATGGTTGTGACTCTGTGTGTGGTTGCGGGTTCCGGGTTTAGTAATGAGTGGATGTTATGGGCCAGGTTATCAGGTTCGACACCATAGGGGTCACAAAGACCAGCTGTTTGGCAGGCGGCTTTGATTTGGGCAACGGTAGATAGGGGGGTAATGGTGCTGAAATGTTGGGCTAGCGGGGGGAATAGTGTGCTGTCTTCGGCCTTCCAGCCTCTTATACGAGCTTGTATTCGGGTGACAGCGGCAGGGCAATGATCGGTTGCTCCTTCTCCAACCGCCTCTGCTTTGTCTTTCACCTTTTGGGCCATTTTTTTGAGTGTGGATTTCCCTCGAATTTCAGCGCGCAAGGTATTAAATTGCGCGGCTTCTGGCGATTGTTCCCCGAAGACATCTGCGGCGGTAACGGCAGGGTTCATATAGTTTTTGGCGAAATAATAGCCCGCTGTAAGGGCTACGCCAACGCCAAATGTGATTTTAAGAATATGGGCGGCTAATTCTGCACGTTTGGGGGTGAGCTCTGAAGGATTGTCGCTTGCGAATGTTTGTAAGCAGGTGAGCTGGAGGCTGCCCGCCAAGCTGGTGGTTAAGTCGGCAAAGAATTTTAAGACGTTTGCGATCGGGGTTGCGGCATCCATCCCAATTTGGGTGAGAATGTCGATGATGGCAGTTTGTTGGGTATCCGGTAGGGTACCTAAATAGGTAGACATGGGGGCTGTCACATTGCTGGTCTGTTTGAGTAGGTCATAAAATGGGGCGGCTCCATTCACTTGTGAAGCAGCTTCGGCTTCATACGTACTGGTTGGGCATGCATCCATTCCGTGTTCTACGGCGACTGCATTTCGCCATACCAAAATCCCGGCAACGACTGCATAGACTTTGGCTAATATTAGGGTTGAATCCGCACTCTTTTGTGCGGCCTTGGCATCCCCGGTATGGGGGCTTTCCCGGAAGGCATCGGCTGGGGCCTCAACCAGGATACGATGGAGGGATTGTTGGAGCCGTTCCCAGAGGTCCTTATGTTCATGGGCTGGAACAGGTTTTCCGGTGCAACGTTTTACAATGTCTACTAACTCATTAATGCTGGTGAGCTCGTGGAAACCAGCAAATGCCACGTTAATGCCAGCTTGTGCGACGCTTTGCGTAGTCGTGAGTGGGTCTCTCACAAAAGTGCTGACGGCAGACTTCACTGCTTTTCCAGTGGCTGCAAGCTTTTCGGCTGGTGTTCTGGGAGGTGGATCTTGAATCGTGCGTGGGTCAATGATGATGGGGCGGACGGTCTCGTCATTAATAACCGCATTCCATTGATTGCGGACTTGTTCTTT
>JAHFCZ010000167.1 GCA_023249285.1 bacterium
CTTGAATTCAGTCCTTTTGAGTGGGGTTCCCCTCTCTATTTTGAAAAAATGGGGAGGGGCCAGGGGTGGGGTTCGCAGCAAGCGCTGCCCAAAGACCCTAATTAGTTAAGCAATGCTAACGAATATTCACCAGAGATATACCCCCGACTCAACCCCACCCCCAACCCCTCCCCATTCCCGCTGGGAATAGAGAGGGGAGCTTGAATTCAGTCCTTTTGAGTGGGGTTCCCCTCTCTATTTTGAAAAAATGGGGAGGGGCCAGGGGTGGGGTTCGCAGCAAGCGCTGCCCAAAGACCCTAATTAGTTAAGCAATGCTAACAAATATTCACCAGAGATATACGCACAAATTGGTGATTTATCGGCGGGCGAAGTTGCCTCACTGGCAATGAGCACACCGAAAATCGTCAAGTTGGGTGTATAGCACTGGTGAATACCTGAGGCGATAAGCCGGGTTCTGTGTTTAAGACGATCATCTATCTGGGCTCAACCTCACGATTAAGCTCTAGCGATCAACCCGGGAATCCAAACGAGACGAGCCGTCTCTCTTCCCCTATTTGATCTTGCTCCGAATGGGGTTTACCTCCAAGCCTGTTACCAGGACTTGCTGTGAGCTCTTACCTCACTATTTCACCCTTACCCATCGTCACCGAAGCGGCGGCGGGCGGTATCATTTCTGTTGCACTGGCCGTCACTTGTAAAAGTGCCCTCCCGTTAGGAGGCATTCTGCTCTATGGAGCCCGGACTTTCCTCGAGGTCCGTTTTGCAACTCACCCCGCGATCGTCTCGCCTCAGGTTCCCTTAGTGTACCATATCGACACCCATTTTTTAGCCCGTTTTATAAACAGCCAACTCAAACAACTCTCGAAAAAACTTAGCTTTCAATCGTCGCACCTGTTCTTTTGCAAACAAAATAGAGGGGATTTGATGGTGTTTAAGCCATTCCAATAGTTTTTTCTCCCCTAAGGCTGCCTGGGCCATCGCAATAATCTCGCGCTTACCCTCAATCGTTAAAGCCGGCATTTTAGAGGACGGGTGAACAGGTGTCATTTGGCAATAGTAGCATGGCCCATGCTAAGCTGCTGCCCCAATCCAGGTGAAAGCAGCCGATGCACCACAACCGCCACACAGGCCCCGACCAATGGCGCCAATAGATAAATCCACACCCCACACAAATGACCGGAGACCCAGGCCGGGGCAAAAGACCGGGCCGGGTTCATCGACGCCCCACAAATCGGACCGGCAAATAAGGCCTCCATTCCAACCGTTCCACCGATCGCAACCCCAGCCAACAACCCTTTTTCTTTAGCCCCTGACGTCACGCTCAAAATGACCAACACCAATAACCCGGTGAGAATAGCCTCCAAGATAAAGGACTGCCCGACATCCCCCCTCGGAAGTGTAATCCCCAAGGTAGAATGCATCGGAAACAAAATTTTTAAGGTTAAACTAGCCAAAATCGCCCCGAAAAACTGGGCCCCCATGTAGGGGAAAATCCGCCGAAAAGGAAATCGTCCAGACAACCAAAACCCTACCGTCACCGCTGGATTGAAATGGGCACCCGAGATCTCCCCAAACGCATAAATCAAAACCATGACCACCAACCCAAACACCATGGCAATCCCAGGATGGGTAATCACCCCACCCGAGACATCATTAATCACCAGGGCACCCGTCCCCGCAAATACTAAAAAATAAGTCCCCAACAGCTCTGCCAAAAAAGATCTCATTTCAATACCTCCCGCCACTCAGCCTGGAATTTTGCTCGAATCGCATCCCGAACTTCACGAAATTTATTCAATATCTGCTCAAGATCCCCAGTCGCATGATACGGGTCTTCAAATCCCCAATGAATGCGCGTTGCCTTCCCTGGAAAAGTGGGACACTGCTGATCCGCATAACCACAGACGGTCATTATATAGTCAAACGGCTGTCCGATAAATTCATTCACCGATTTGGAGCGATGCTGCGAAATATCGATACCCAGCTCCGCCATCACTTGAATGGCCTTAGGGTTCACGATCGAGGGCGCTGTCCCCGCACTTTCAA
>JAHFCZ010000168.1 GCA_023249285.1 bacterium
GGGTGAAAGCCATTTTCGTCGGCAATGGCTACCCCTGGCACGGCGTCCCTGAAATCCTCACGCTCCTGCAACAGTACCCCCAAATCCAGCTCCTTTTAGTCGGACATTACCCCAACCTCCCGCCCTCAGACCAAGTTCAGGTACTCGGAGAACTCCCCCCGGATCAGCTCCAGACCCTTTACACCCAATGTGAGTTTGGGATCGGATCTTTCCGCCTCGATTTAATCGGCCTCACCCAAGCCAGCCCCTTAAAAACCCGCGAATATCTCCAAGCCGGCCTCCCGATTCTCGTCCATTACCGGGATTCCGCCGCCGATATCCCCGAGCTCGCCCCCTATGTCTTCAACCATGCCACCGACCCCGCCGCCCTAGACCGGCTCCTCGCATCATTGCCCACCCACAATCGATCACAGCTCCAAACCCTCACACAAACCCACCTCAGCTGGACCGCCCAGCTCGGCCCAGTCCTAGAAAAAATCCAGAATTTTTACCAGTAGTCCAAAAATCTTGCAAGTTTTTTTGACTACCGTCTAAAAATAAAGTAAACTATACCCATGGAACTAAAAAAACGGTACCTCTTAGACCAAGTCGTGGCAGACCTACAGCAAAAAATGGTATTTGTCACAGGCCCACGTCAAGTGGGGAAAACCACATTAAGCAAGCAGATTTTAGGGCCACACACAGCAGGATACCTCAATTGGGACATCTCCACGCATCGTGAACACATTCTGAAAGAAGAATTTCCCACAACCCCTATTCTGGTTCTGGACGAAATCCATAAATATCGATCCTGGCGAAATCTCCTTAAAGGGCTCGTGGATCATCGCGGTAAAACCCTCCAAATCTTAGTGACGGGCAGCGCGAAACTGGATGCCTATCGACGCAGCGGAGATTCACTTCAAGGACGATATTTTGACCTCCGCCTCCATCCGCTTTCCGTTGCTGAACTCAAAATCACCACAGAAAAAGACCTCGAAACCTTACTCAAACTAGGGGGATTTCCTGAGCCCTTTTTCTCTGGGTCAGAGACCTACGCCAAACGATGGACACGTCTCTATCGTCAACGCCTCATCGAGGAAGACTTGGTCTCCCTAGAAAGCACCAAAGACTTGGGAAATCTCGAACTCCTCATGATCAGACTCCCCGCCTTAGTGGGCGCACCTCTCTCACTCAACAGTCTTCGAGAAGACCTCCAAGTCGCACATAAAACCGTCGCCAATTGGGTTGAAATTTTTACGCGCCTGTATGCCATTTTTCGAATATCCCCAATGGGGGCACCTCAAATTAGAGCCATCAAAAAAGAGCAAAAACACTTCCATTTTGACTGGTCACTGGTACAAGAGGAAGGGGCTAGATTTGAAAATATGATCGCAGCACACGCCCTCAAGTGGGTACATTTTCTTCAAGATACGCAAGCCAGAGACATCGAGCTTCGTTATTTTAGGGATATCGAAGGCCGAGAAGTGGACTTCGTAATCCTCGAGAAAAACATCCCCCTACTTGCCATCGAGTGTAAGCTCTCAGACCCCACCATTAGCCCCCATCTCACCTATTTCAAAAAGAAATTTCCCAATTGCCACACCATCCAAGTCCTCAAAACCTGTAAAAAAGACTATACCGACGCACTCGGCACCCGCGTCTGCAGCGCAGTATCACTCCTGAGCACCTGGATCTAAATCGTGAAAACACATCCAATTTAACACATCTTTCACGATTTTTTTGACAAAACCGTGAAAATCGGAGTCTCGTTCGAATACAAGAACCTAAGATAAACAAGCCTCAAGAAACAAACTTGTAAAGCACTTCAGCTGATCAAAGAAGCGCGTTGTTAAGCTCCCTGTCATCCCGGACTTGATCCGGGATTCAGGACGTCAAATAAGGCTAGCCCTGGATCCCCGTCTTCACGGGGATGACATAAGAGTTACCTTATACTCAATTTAGTAAAATTTCCTGAGGAAAAATCGGGGTCGCCCCATAGCAGAACAGCGATGTTAGAGAAATGTCCAAAGGGCCCATTTCTCGGCTGACA
>JAHFCZ010000015.1 GCA_023249285.1 bacterium
ACCAGAAGTCCTCGAGGTGATCCCTGCTCCCACTGAGCGTGTGGCCATCGTCTGGCTCGTCTCCAATGACACAACCAGCACGACACCAGAGAACCTTAAAACCCACCTCGAAGAAAAGTTAAAAGAATTAAAAGGGCCTAACAAACCACTATTTACCTACAACATCATCACAGATGAAGATAGCGCCATCCTTGTTTTTGTCAGCAAAAACCCACAAAATACAACTGCGCTAGAAGCTCTCTTTTCGGTAACCGACCCAGCACTAAACGCCGATGTTACTGCCATTATCCCCAAAAAGACAGAGAAGTATCATGAGGCAACGGATATCCCACCACCTGCGAGCGAAAAACCTCGCCTGCTTCTTCCGGATCCCCTCCTTGCGGGCAGAACACCTACCAGTCCCGCTCCCACTATCGGCTATTACACCCCAGTAGACTAAATCTAAGTTGAACTTGGCCCCCAATTCCCCTTCCTCGAAGGGTATGTCATCCCGGACTCACGGATCCCCGTCTTCACGGGGATGACAGAAAACATTTCACACATCACACTCACAATGTCATTCCCGCGTAGGCGGGAATCCAGGAGAGGTCCCCTAACTCCGATACCGCTTGCGATCGTTTTCGTCGAGGTAGATCTTCCGCAACCGAATAGACTTGGGGGTAATCTCCACGAGCTCATCTTCGTTGATGAACGCAATACAGTTTTCCAAGCTCATGATCGTCGCTGGTGTCAGATTAATCGCTTCATCGGCCCCTGAAGACCGGATATTCGTGAGTTTCTTCCCTTTGCTAGGGTTTACTACCATATCGTCATCACGTGCGTTCTCGCCAATAATTTGGCCCCCGTAGACCTTTTCACCCGGCCCCAAGAACAGAACACCCCGCTCCTGGAGGTTAAACAAGGCATGGCCAACGGTGTCGCCTTCTTCTTTAGAGATCAAGACGCCTTTTTTGCGATTTTTCAAATCTCCGGCATAGTCGCCATATTCCGCAAACACATAGTTCATAACGCCCATCCCCTTGGTCTCGGTCATAAACTCGGACTTAAAGCCCAAGAGACCCCGGGTCGGGATCTTATATTTCAAACGGACCATGCCATTGTCTTGGTTCATTTCCAAGAGTTGACCTTTACGGGCACCCAGGTTTTCAATGACCTTGCCCATATAGTCTTCCGCCACATCAACCACCAATTCTTCATAAGGCTCCATCCGTTTTCCATCCCGAACCTCAAAGATAACCCGAGGACGGGTGACCTGAAGCTCATAGCCTTCACGACGCATGGTCTCAATCAGGATCGACAAGTGCAATTCCCCACGCCCGGACACTTTAAAGCCCGGCGCATCGGTCAAATCTTCCACTTTCAAGGCCACATCGGACAAAATCTCGCGCTCCAACCGTTCTTTGATATGGCGAGAGGTCACAAAGTCCCCTTCTCGACCAGAAAAGGGAGAGTCGTTAGGCAAGAAATTCATAGAAATGGTGGGTGGGTCGATCCCAATATTCGGCAAGGGAATTGGGTTATTCGGGTCGGTGAGGGTTTCACCCACCGTGACAAACTCCATCCCAGCCACCGCAACGATTTCCCCCAAGCCCGCAGCCTCAGTTTCTTTTTTATCATTACCTTCAAAGCGATAAATCTTGGTAACCCGTGCAGGGGTCAGGCGATCATTCTCACCAGCAACCACGACGTTTTGGTTGGTTTTCAATTGCCCGGACGTAATTTTCCCAATCGCCAAACGACCCAAGAAAGAAGAGTAGCTCAAGGAACTCACCAACAATTGTAAAGGCGCCTCAGGATCACCGGCTGGATGGGGAACAAACTCGACGATTTTATCAAACAAGGCTTCCATCGTATCCGAAGGAATGCTCGGATCCGTGGTTGCAAATCCATTTTTGGCAGACGCATAAATCACCGGGAAATCCAAAATATGATCCGGGGCATTGAGCTTCACAAAGAGGTCAAAGACCTGATCCAGGACCCAGTCCGCACGCGCTGCGGGCTTATCAATTTTGTTGATCACCACCAAGACAGGTAACGCGAGCATTAAGGCTTTTTTAAGTACAAAATACGTTTGGGGCATTGGGCCTTCCGCCGCATCCACCAACAACAAGGCCGCATCGGCCATCCGAAGAACACGTTCCACTTGGCCGCCGAAATCCGCGTGACCAGGGGTATCGATAATATTGATCGCGAAATCTTTGTAGTGAAATAAGCCGTTTTTAGCCGCAATGGTAATCCCACGCTCTCTTTCAAGATCCATGGAATCCATCATCCGTTCCTCAACCACTTGGTTGTCACGGAACAATCCGCTTTGTTTGAAAAGCTGGTCAACCAAGGTTGTTTTCCCGTGGTCAACGTGGGCGATAATGGCAATATTGCGTAATTTTTTCTGATCAATCATCGATTTATCCTAAACACAGACATAATAACCCCCTGCTTAAAAACAAAGGCGTAAAATTATAACACAATAACAGCAACCAAACTACTACAAAAGAATAAGAACTTGTTATACAATATGTTATACGAGACTGCCGCGAAAGTACATTTGGATATTTCGCAACAGAGTCTATACACAAAAAGGAGTCCCATAAGATGCAAACCATGACAATCCGTGAATTCGCCCATCATCTCGCAGACAACCTCAAACGTGTAAAAGCAGGTGAACGACTGGTTATTTTAGACCGAAAAACCCCCATCGCAGACATCATTCCCCATCAAGAACACGTTACATTTCCAGGATGGAAAAGAAAAATCACCCGCATTTCAAGCAAAACCGCCAAACTAACTCAAGCCATCCTAGAAAATAGAGAATCCGATCGATGAAAGCCTTCATTGATACCTCCACACTGATCAAAAAATATATCTCAGAAGGAGACCACAAAATCTTCGACACCTGGCTAGAAACGGTCACAGAAATTATCATTTCGCCCATCACGTGGCTTGAAATACAATCCATGCTCGAGCGAAGAATCCGCGACAAAAGCCTAACCCCAAAAGACGCAACAACCATCGAAAAAAATTGTAAAATTGACCTCGATTATTTTGGAGTTATCAAATGGAGTGAAACACTTGAAACACTAGCCCAATTACTCATTCGAAAATACCAACTCAAAGTATTAGACAGCCTCCAACTCGCCTCAGGAAAGCTCTCAAAAGCGGATCATTTTTTCACCAGCGATATAAGGCTATTCAAAGCAGCTGAACAAGAACTAAACACTATATTTATCGCCTAACCCAAAGGAAGCCCTTCGCCCATGAAATTCACCATGCCCAACATTGTCCGCATGTACGATACTGACACGGCCGGCATCCTCTATTTTGGCCAGCAATTCCGCTTTGCTAATGATGCCCTTGAAGCCATGATGGAAGAGGGCGGGTTCTCATTTTTCTCCATGTTCAAACAAGGCGACTATGGCATCGTCGTGGTGCATGCCGAGGCCGACTACAAAGCCAGCCTTCATGTCGGGGATCACCTCACCATTGAGGCCCACGTCACCCACATTGGCACCACCTCTTTCGAAATCTCCTACGCCATTCTCAATGCCAAAGACAATAGCCTCGCAGGCACCGTGAAAACTGTCCACGTGGCCATTGATGTGAAAACACGCACAAAACTACCTATCCCCCCGGCTATCCGCGCCTGTCTGGTGCATTTCCAGTTGACCTAGCCAAGTATAAACGAGCTACCTTCTTGTAGAGCTCCCGCAATGTCTCCAGCCCCAGTGTTACTGGTGCTGCTTCCAGTTTCGGTTTCGGCAACACTTCCGATTTTACGACCGGTTGCTCCCCTTTGCCCCAGGACCTTGCCCATTTTGCTAAGGAGTTACCCCAGTTGGTCAAAGAGTCTCCCCAGCGGGTCAACATCTGGGAAAGCAAACTCGGCTCCACCACCATGGTAACCACATAACGGGGAACATTAACACCACCCACCGGACCACCCTCGAAACGCAATTGAGCCCCTTCGGGTGCATAACGAGAAAACTCGACTAGTCTTCGAACAACACCTTTCGCATCAAGCCCACCATCTGGTGCGCGCAAAAAGCGACCCAAGCCCTCTGGCAGCTCTGCGCTGTCATAGGGTCCCACCAATCCAGAAGGAATATTAAATCTCCCTTGCGGCCCTTTAACTTCTACAAATGGCCCAAACACGGCCACCGCTGCATTTTTATAGAATACTGGATCTTGCATATAGCGCTACCTTTCGAATGAATGCCCCCTTCGAATTTAAGCCCCTTTACGCAATACCCCTTTAACCGTCCCTGATTATATCTAAAAAAGTGGGGATTTTAAACCCCGGTAAAAATCCGCGTAAATTTTGCTGGATCTCTGCACAATCCCCCACCCATTCCGGGGCCACCCATACCCGGGCATGGACCACCTGCCCCCATTCTGGATCCGCCACCCCCCAGACCTTGGCAGCCGTAACCCCAGACACCGCCCCCAAAGCAGCCTCAATTTCAGAGGGCCAAATATTTTCGCCACCCCGGATCATCAGATCATCGCACCGACCCAAAATCGTGAGAAAATCTCCCGCCCAAGCGCCCACATCTCGGGTCTCAAAAAAGCCCTCTGAATCAAGGGGAAGCACGAGCCCATTTCCCCGAACATACCCGGAAAAAAGGCTCTTCCCCCGCACCCAAATCCCGCCCGAAGCATCCAGCTTGACCTCTCGGCCAGGCAGCACCCGAAACCCAGGCTCTCCCACGCGCCGAATCGCAATCGAAGACGTCATTTCCGTCATCCCATAGGTCGGCCACACGGCCAAACCCAATGACCAGGCGGTTTGCAAGACCGATTCAGCAACCGGGCCCCCCCCCAAGTAAATCACCGACACCTGCCGAAGGGCGTCAATTTGTGCTGGGTCTCGCAACGCTCGGATCAATTGGGTGGGCACCCAGGATAAATGGGTGGTGCCCGGGGGAAGCGTGTCGGAAACGACCACGGTGGCGCGCGCCAAAAGCGCGCGCCACACCCAGGCAAGCCCGCCAATATGGGTTACTGGTAAATTCAACCAAATGCGACTCTGTTCGCTCACCCCCAAGGCCGCATTCACCACCGCTGCAGACTCTAAATACGCAGACAAATCATGCCCCGCCCATTTCGGCTCCCCCGTCGTCCCCGAGGTACGAATCATTGAGATGAGGCCTGCCTGCTTCACCTCATCCTTCTCCTTCACCTCACCCTTATCTTTCGGGTGCCGCATCACCCCCACTGCCCCCAATTTCACCAAGGCCAACCAGGTCACAATCCATTCCGAGTTCAATACAGCACACACATCCACAGAGTCTCCAGGTTTCACCCCTTGGGCCACCAGTGCCGCAATCTTGGCAGTCACCCGACGATCCAGCTCAGCATAAGACACCTTCCCATCCGGGAATTCCCAAGCCGTGCCTAAATACGACGCAAAATGAAGGTCCATAGCCCCATTAAACCACGCTCACTTTGTTTTAAAAACCAACCAAAACGGGAATAAACCCAGGAAAACAACCTTACAAGGAAAAATAATGCTTAGAGCAGAGCCTTCACAACCACAAACCACACCGACCAGGAATGACTCCGTCGTACTCAGACAGACCCAACTGGCAGCAAAAACAACGGCTAGGACTGTAAAGCACAAAGCTGCAACAGCACGTAACGAAGTTCTCTCTTCCACTGCATCCACCCAGCCTCCACATCATGAGGCCGCCAGCCAAACCACGTCAGATACCGCCAGCCTCGGCACCGCCAGCATGAGCATGAGCCACACTCCTAGCACGAGCAGCCTAGTATCTATCCCATCGCAATCCACATTCTCCGGTCCTGTACCTGCCCCAACCCCATACCAAACAGCCAAAAAAGTCTTGAAAAACCCATCGTCCTCCTTACAACACAAAAGGGAGGCCATGCAAGCCTATGCCCAGGACCTATCCGACCACCACAAAACGCATCCCAGCAAAACCGAACAGCGCAAAGCAGACAAAGCACAGTACAGAGCCTGCCACGATGGGTATCGCGACGCCCAAACCGAAGCCCTGAGAACAGTGCACAAAGATCTCTTTGGTCACGAGGGACTCTTCAGCAAGCTCAACGCGCAAGTCAAGGAAGATCCCTCTAACGCAGACGCCATCCAGGCCCTCGTGACGCAAATCACAACCACGATCCAAGACGCTGGCCTGGATATTACACAACCGTATACCCCGACACGTACACCTGCAGATCCTAAAAAGCCCTACTTGAGCTCACAAGCACCCCCCGCCTCTATTCTCGAAAGAATGGAGAGGATGCTCAACACCCAACAAAGCTTTCTAAAAGAACAAGGATCTCCACAAGCCCAAGACGCCCAAAAGGCTCACCAACATGCCAGTGACAAGATCCGAGCCTCACTCAACGCCACCACCACCCACGTTCCAAGCCCCACCAACCTCTTCAGTGCGAAAGGTCAGGTAGAAGCAACCTATCATCACCAATTACACACCCTAGCGTTTGATTCCTATTACCCAGGAAAACCCGTCGGAGAGCCGATCTTTAACCCCAGTCAAGCAGCAGACAAACAAGAGCATTCGATTTCCACAGAAGTAAAAGACCAACGCCTTGCCACCGACAAAGCCCTGGGTATCGAAATGCAGTATGTCGAAACCCCTCCAGGCTCAGGAAGGTGGGTGGGTGATACCAGCAATATTTTAGAAGCTTCCCACTCTAAAATGCACAAAGGCACCGGATTTTATTATCGACAAGGTATTAATTACGCCGCAGACACCATCATGTACAAGGAAGTATTTAATAAAGACAAAAAATGCTACGAGCTCCAAATCTCCGTCATGACCCGTATGGATACCGTCATTGATGGCCTGAGTGATTTTCCAGTCAAGCCGACTACAAATATGACCTCGGTGCAAACCCGGCTGAATCACCACATCTTAAAGCCGTAAATACCTACTTAGAGCAACATAAATTAGGAAAGGCCAAATTAAAACCCAAAGACCCCAAAAACCAAGAGGGGAAACAAGTCATTGTCCTCACCAAAGCGCAAACCCGAGCACTGCAAAGCACCTGCTTCAAAATCAAAGCGCATATTGAAGCCCACGGCACCCCCGAGCAACAGGAAATCTTAGAAAAGGCCATGGTACGGGCCCTCTACGGTGGGATGATCGAGCCCGATGAACTTAAAGGACTGACCGAAAATGCAAATTCTACACTGATCAAATTTTACAACAAAGACGGCACCTCCACCCCCTTACTGAGATCTTTGTTTGAATACGCAGAAGAACGAGGCGGACAAGATGAAACCACGGCCCACAAAACGGGGGAGGCACTCGCAACAGCACTGGGCGATTGTAAAAAGGCATTCAGTCGATTGGGAGTGTACCCGGTAGGCGACTCGCGATCCACCCAAGAAGCGATGCCAGTAAGTGTTGTAAACGCCATGGATAGGAACGCCCTCCATGGAAAAAGCCAAGAAATCTTCGACACAATCGAGTCTGCAAAAGACGGCAATACGGAAAGCATGTCGATGGCCGACATCACCTTTGATGGCAAAGTCAAAATGTTTGCCTCCCATGGCAACTTGGTCGAGATCCTCCAAGCCAGCCTCGTTGATAAGCATAGCGAAAGGCTTGAGGAACTCAAAAAAAAGCCAAAAAAGGACGAAAAAGACTATGCCCAGATGATCATCCTGCGAAATACCATTCGCCATTACCAAAAAACGCTCGCTGAGCGTGGGTCCGCTGTATCCGTCGACTAAACATCCACCCCTGCCGGAATCCCGGGCGAGTAACGCTGCGCACACTCCTTCACAATCTGGAGTCCGATCGGGCTTTCAAACGCCGAGCTCCACACCATCGGGATGCCCAGCCGTTGCGCCGTCGTCACTAGGGACTGAAATTGCTGCCATTTCATCAGGGTAGGTTTCATCACCAAGGCCTTTAAGCCGTCAAACGCCTGCCAAGATTCCGCCAAATACAAGGTCTCATCCAAGGCCACCCCCATCCCCGTTTGAGCGTAAAAATCATGAAGTTGGGCCGGGTTTCGTAACGGCTCCTCGATATAGTCGATCGGGACATCCACCAGGTATTTCGCCAATGCGATGGCCTCGTCCAAGTCAAAACAGCGATTCGCATCCAATCGAAAAGACCCACCCAGCGGCAATAACCCCGCCAACGCCTGAACCCGCTTCCAATCATCAACTTGGCGCACTTTAATCTTGAAACAAATCATCCCCTGATCACGTTTGATTCGGAGCTGGTCCGCCATGTCATCCGGACTCCCCCACAGCAATCCTTGCGTCAAAACCGGACCCGCCGACACCGGCCATTCCCCACGACATTGGGCCACAGCAACCCCCACACCAAACGGCCACAAGTCCTGGGTCCCCATAAGATTTGAGGCGATAGTCTGAATTTCAGACATAGTCCTATCCAACAGGTCCTCAGAACCATCCGGTAACGGGGCTATCTCCCCACGCCCGATGCAACCCCCAGACTGTACCGTCACCCAAAAGCCCTGACGCGTGTCAGAAGTCCGCAATCCCAGAGGAATGGGATGATCCCAAGAAATCGCAAAGGGCTCCCAACTAAGTCTCAATCGCCACCTCCCGGACCATCTGACGCAACCATTGATGCGCCGGGCTCGAATCCGTCCGAACATGCCAGCGTTGCTTGACTGGGACTCGCGGTAGATCCAGTGGGCTGGGCAAGGATCTCAATGGCAAAAACGGCTCAAACAATTTGATATTGCGGCTGGTCGTGGTGATCACCAAATCCGTCTGCGACACAATGAACGGGAAGGTCAAAAAGCTCGGGACTTCCAACACCACTTTTCGGGTCCGCCCCAATTTCTGCAACGCCACGTTCACGACCCCAATGGCCCCGTCTTGCTCCCGCACAATCGCATGATCCTCGGCCAAAAACCCTTCCAAAGTCAGTCGATTTTTAATCCGAGGATGGCCCTTGCGAAACATGCATAGGTATTCCTCTTCAAAGAGTAAATCTTCCCTAAATTGGGCAGGCAAAGTGTCCGGGCAAAACCCAATGATCAAATCCGCGCGCTCAGCCAAAATCGGATCCGCCACACTCGCCCACGGCAACAAGTCCAAAGAAATCCCCGGAAAATGCCCACGTAATCGATGGACAAACTCAGGCACCAAGACCATCCCCACATAGTCCGTACAAATAATCCGAAATTGTCGGTCCTCCGTCTGAGGCGAAAACGGCAAATTGGCATGCACCACTTTTTCCAAAAAACCAAACCCTTGTTCCAATTGCCCCAAAATAAGCAGGGCCTTTTCAGTGGGCTCCCAGCCTTTAGTCACTTTCACCAACAAGGGGTCTTGGAAAATCTGCCGCAATTCCTTCAACACATGGCTCATCCCCGGCTGAGACAAGCCGGCTTTTTGCGCCGCACGGGACACCTGACGCTCCGTCAGGAGTACACGCATGTACTGCAACACGTTAAGATTAACCGACCCAAAAGAGTTCATCGTCTATATGTATTCAAAAAAATAATTCCCAAAATTCAAATCATTAATTTTATTTATACATTATTACGCACTACAATGCCAAGCACGATAAAGGGAGAATGCATCACTTAGGAGACGACGCTTGAATTTCAAGACCCTAGCAGTACAGCAAATATTCACCATTATCGGCGCGGGATGCACAGGCACCTTCATAGCGGCAATGCTCGCTCAGCTCGCCAAGAAAATGCCCGAAATAGCCCATCACATTCGCATCATGTCCGACACCTTTTTTGGGGGTTCCACCTTAAAAGTCACCCAAACACATTGGTCCGGCACGGAATATATCGCAGACCCAGAATCCGCTTTTGCTTGTATCAAAGGGGGGATTGAATTTCTAGCCATCTGGGGAGACCAGGGGTTCCAAAAGCTCCAAGAGCTGGGCATCCTGGACCACCAAGGCACCGAATTCACCTTTTCCAGTACGACACTCATGCAAGGCACCCCAACACCAGAAACGGTCCGCAAAAATCTAGCGATATTCGAGGCCTACTATCAAGCACTCAAAACCACTTTCCCAGCCTCACTCAGCCTGCCAGAACATCTCTATAACGAGATTAGCCAACCCGTCACTGGCGATCCTTTTGCCCCCATCACCGTCAAATCCTCCCAACGGGGGACCTCGATTATCCGACTCGGGGCACTCCTACGCCATGCATTGGAACAAGAAGGCGTTGAAATCCTGCCCGAAAAAGTCACTGAAATCACCCAAAAAGGAGCCCTATTTACCATCAATGGGCGGCCCACAGACACCCTGATCAATGCCACCAATGGGGAATTTATGGACATCCTCAGCCTCATCCGGAAGGGCACACCAGGCACGACCCTCCAAGCCCCGCCAGACATTATGCGGAATCACCGCTACCAGCTCTATCTCGTAGCCACACCCCCAGCCACCATGAACCCAAAAGAAGTTGATCGGGTATTTGGGCCAAAATACAGCCTCTCCACCGCCAATGCCTTAGATTTAACAGCCGACCCTAACACCCAATTTACGGGGGTCATGGTCGATCGCATCAGCACCTTAGACAATGGGAGCATGCTCTTTGCACTGTATGCAGCTGGCCCGAAAGACAGGGAGATTGCCGGTGGAGGGTCTTGGGCAGAGTCCGGGGTTCCGGTTGAAAAAACACCGGCTTGGCCCCCCACACGTGAAGAGGACATAGCCCAAATTTCAGCCAAAATCATCGCCTCTTGCGAGGCCCAATTTCCGGAACTCAAGCAACTCACCAATCGAAAAGTTCTCCGCCTCCACGATGGTTACAACATTAATGCAGATACAGAACAAACCCGAGGACGCTCGGATATCCGGCATTTTATCCCCCCCGTCACCCATACCGAACACCCCATCAGCATCACCCCCTGGAGCACCAAATACACCCAAGCAGCCTATACAGCAAAATACACACTGCACCACTACCTTCAATTACTGGAAACCAATGGCCTTCTGAGTCAGGACCGAAAAATAGAACTCCAAGCTCAACTCCAAACGATCTCGCTTAACCCCGATCAACTCACCCCTTCAGAATTAACCGTCGCTGCTGCAACATTGGGAGATCATCTTCAGCTAGGCCCCCTCACCCCCTATATGGCCGCCCCCAAAAGCGGTCAAGCCCTTAAAACTGGACACTAATCAGGCTATTCGCATGATTAAGGATGTGAAACAATCGCTAAAACAGTAATCACCCCTTTATCTGGCCCATAACACCAAAACACCCGATACGCACCCGGCGTCTGATTTTGAGCGTAAGACTCAAAGACATCTCCCCCATCAGGACCCGAGATAGAATGAAATTTATGTGTTTGCAGGGAAGGATGTCGTAAATTCACCTGCATCAATCCCAAGGTTTTTCTAACCGCCTTCAATGGAACCTGTAGCGCTTTATTTTTCTCCAATTTGTGCAACTGAATACAGGCTTCACCCGAAAATTCTAGATCAAAGTGCATACTGAGAAAAATCGCCTAGCTTCCGGGTTTTTCCAGCTTTAACCTGTTGAACCCCCTTCACAATTGACTTAAAAACCGAAGGGTCTTGATGTACCCACGCTTCCCGTGCAGGAACTTCAACTTGAGGAGATAAAAGAAGAGACCCATCAGATCCCACCTGCACCAAAAATCCACTGAGACCCTGAAGATTTTTCGTAAATTTTCCCAAAGAAATTCTCCCCTTAGAATCGAGTCGAACTATTGTCTTCATTCCAGACTTCCTCCCAATCATTTTTCCCACTTTAGTATATTTCCCACTTTTAAAGGACTATACACAAAAAATCACGCCGCCACAATATCACGACATGCGATCTCGCTGAAACCCGATCAACTCACCTCTTCAGAATTAACCGTCGCTGCGGTAACATTAGGCGAGTATCTTCAGCTAGGCCCCCTCACCCCCTATATGGCCGCCCCAAAAGGATCTCCACATGCCAGCCTCAGTCCAGAGCTTATCAAGCCCACCATCAAAACCACTACAGTCTAAGCCCCCACAAACCCCCGACGAACAAAAGCCCTCCAATACCGTCAACTTAGCCGCTGGTGCCTTCAGCGGTGCCGTCGCCGCATTCGTGACCCAACCCCTAGACTTCCTCAAAGTTGCTCTCCAAACGCAACCAGGGCAACTGGGAAGTAAAGAGATAATTGCCCTCTGCCAAAAAGCCTTTTTTACGCGCAAAGCCTTTGCCGGAGCCACCCCAAATATCGCTAATTTAACCGGGTTAAGAGCTCTCAAATTTGTTGTTCAACCCTGGACAGAACGACAGTTGCAAGGCACGCCCTTAGCCAGCCATCCCTACCTTATTGGGCTCACCTCCGGCTTCGTTGCGGGGTGTGCACAAGGCCCATGTGCCGTCCCCCTCAGCGTTGTCAAAGTTCAACAACAAACCATGCAAAGACAAGGCGTTTTTGCCACAGCAGAACATCTCTATAAGACACGGGGCCTTGGGGGTTTTTCCGTAGGATTTTGGAGCACCACCGCCGTCAAAAGTGTTTGGAATGCCGTTTTCTTTGGGACAGTCGCGGTGACCAAAGACCTCCTCACCGCCATGGATTCTGAAAATCCCATGCCCGCGGCTCAGAAAGCCAGTATTGCCGGTGGGATTGCTGGGGCTGCCGCTTGTTTCGCCAATGTTCCTTTTGACGTTGTAATGGCCCGCCAACAAAGTGCCCTCGATCGTACAAGCATGCTCAAGCTCATGGCCCATATCATCAAAACAGAAGGCCCTCGCGCCCTTTACAAAGGGCTCTATATCAAAGCGCTGTACTATGCCCTAACAGGGGCGATCAACCTCCCCCTCTTTGAAGCATTCCAGAAATGGTTCACGCGCTTTAGGGCTGCCTCTTGAATTTTTTGAAATCAGTTTTGGCCCACAATTCGTGCCATATAAGCGGCCCCGAAGCCCCCATCAAAAGACCCGACTTTGGGCCCTGTTTGGCCAAATTTCGCATTATCAGCCGCAATCGTCAGGTCACACATCATATGCAGCACATGGCCGCCCCAAAAGGATCTCTATAAGCCTGGGTTTACCTCATCGTCATTTAAGGGTATATTAATAAGATGCATTTTGCATGCATTATGAGTAAAGGAGCCCCCACAATGGCCGCGTTACAAGTTCGAAATATGCCAGATGATCTTTACAAAAAACTAGTCCTAATGGCCAAAAAAGACCACCGAAGCATCGCTCAAGAAACGATTGTCGTACTATCCGCCGCATTAAATAACCCAGCCCACACAAAGGAACGGAGACAAGCTCTCATGAAAAAATGGAAAATCAAACCAAATACTAGTCATTACGAGGACCCCGTCACCCTAATCAGAGCCGATAGAGACCGATGACACTCGTACTCGATACATCCTCAGCGGTAGAATTCATCCTAAATCGTCCAAATGCACCCGCCATAGAATCCTATTTATACAATGCCAATCGTGTCATCACGCCTGAATTATACGTCGCAGAACTCGCCAACGTGCTATGGAAATATGTCCACTTTAAGCAAATGTCCAAAGTAAAGGCTTCCAATTTTTTAGAACTCGCACTAGAGTTGCCAGACGAAATCATGCCCGGAAAAGAATTCGCCGCCGAAGCATTTTCAATGGCCTGCGTAAGTCAACACTCCGCTTATGACCTTTTTTTCATTCTTTTAGCAAGGCGGAATAACGCCACGGTACTAACCTTAGATACAAAATTAGCAAAACTTGCAAAACAGCTGGATGTCCAGGTCTTTATGCCTACGGCTGACGCTTAAATTTTTTAAAATTCGGCTTTCGTTTTTCCAGCCACGCATTGCGCCCTTCTTGGCCTTCTTCACTCATATAAAACAGCATCGTGGCATTCCCTGCCAGCTCCTGGAGCCCGGCTTGGCCATCACAATCCGCGTTCAACGCCGCCTTTAAGCACCGCAATGCGATCGGGGAATGTTGTAAAATTTCCTGACACCATTTCACCGTCTCAGCCTCTAACTGGGCGAGTGGCACCACCGTATTCACCAAGCCCATATCCAAAGCTTGCGTTGCGTCATATTGTCGACATAAAAACCAAATTTCCCTGGCCTTTTTTTGGCCCACAATTCGCGCCATATAAGCGGCCCCGAAGCCCCCATCAAAAGACCCCACTTTAGGCCCCGTTTGGCCAAATTTCGCATTATCCGCCGCAATCGTCAGGTCACACATCATATGCAGCACATGGCCGCCCCCAATGGCATATCCAGCCACCATGGCCACCACCGGTTTGGGGCAGGTCCGAATCTGGCGCTGAAAATCCAGGACATTGAGGTGATGCACCCCCGACTCATCCTTGTACCCCGCATCTCCACGCACCTTCTGATCCCCACCCGAACAAAAAGCCTTATCGCCAGCCCCCGTCAAAATAACCACGCCGACTTGGTCGTCATAGCGCGCATCTTCAAGTGCACGGATCATTTCGAGCACCGTTTTGGGCCGGAATGCATTATGCACCCGAGGCCGGTTAATCGTAATTTTCGCGATGCCTTCCACCTTGTGGTAAAAAATATCGGTAAAGGGTTCAGCAAGGGAAACAGAGTGCCAAGAAATAGGGTGCGTCATAGACTACCAATCCTAGCGACAAACCCCTAAAAAGACAAGGAATCCAAAGGAAAGCCGGTTTAGCCGCGAAACGGAAAGCAATCCACCGAAAGCCCCGGGTAATTTTGCTGAAAATAAGCTGCATTATCGGCCAAAACCAGGGGGTCAACATCAGGCAACCGTTGATTCAAAATCACCCCGGCTACGCACACACCCCGCGCATTGAGCGCCGCTAAGGTAGCCACCCCCGCATGAATCCCCCCCACTTCATTGGGGACCACCACCCAAATCGGCAATCCCAATGACTGGGCAAGCTCAGTCATCAGGGGGCTGGATAACTGGGCCGAGACCGGCGAAAAAGCCCCACCTGCCCCTTCCACAATCACCAAATCAAATCGTTTTTTGAGCTCAAAATAAGCGGATTTGATCACCTCCCAGTCAATGGGAGTCTGGGCCAATTGGGCCGCCAAATGCACCGAAACAGCCGGTTCAAATCGATACGGCAACCGCCATGGCATCAAGTCTGGCGCCTGGGCCCCAAACCACGCATCATGGGCATCCAAATCAGTCTTATCGCCGGGGCGCACCCCCGTTTGCACCCATTTTTGGGTGATGACCCGAAGACCAGACGCCTGAGCCCGTCTTGCGAGCATCCCCACCACCTGGGTCTTCCCGATATCTGTACCCGTGCCTGCAATAAACATTACCGACTCGGCACAAACCCGGCAAACAACTTCTCGGCGTTTGTAATGAGCCACGCCATCGCTACAAAATAAGGGTCCTTTGCATTCACAAGGTCCGTACCAGGACACAAATTCGGCAAAACCACCTTAGCAAGATTCTCAGCGGTCATTTGGTTTACCGCATGATTCGCCGCAATATCACCAAAATGCAGCATCAAGGCAGCCAAACACGCCAGGACACCCTCGCCCTTTAAAGACCTCAAAAAGCAGCCCACATGTTCAGGCCCATCCTTCTCAAGATCTGCACAGTAATTCCGTGTGGTCAAATTCAACAACAGCGTCTCAATCCCATAAAATGGACTCGTCCGCAGCAATGTCTTAACGGCTGAGGCCACACTTTTGGGGTCAACCAGGTCACCCCTTGCAAAAGTTGAGGCCATAAAAGCAGTCAGTCGACTCGCTAACGGGGAGGTCCGATAAATCCCATCCGTCATTTTCATGAGGCCAGAAAAAGAGCCTGCACCCTCCCCAGCCGTCGGATCCGCTTGACCTATCCGTCCAAGTAGCGTCTTCAACCTCAGCCCATCTGTACTTAATGCCTGGGTACACTCTGGGTAGAACCAAAGTGGCGCCACGCGACATGATAAAAATGACAATGAAGGCCAGGTCGTTCGCCGAGGACGCGAGGAGCTCGCCTCATCCGTAGAGGAGGATTCCTCTAAGGACCGACTCAGTTGCCGCTCAGCACCCCTTGGTACGGCACTAGAGCTTGGCATAATACCAATCGGAGCAGTGGCCATCTGTTTTTTCAGGCTCATCAATGCGCCTCCTGTAACAACGCATGCCCCACACCGGGAACACGCCGCCATTCAAACTTAGGATTAAGTTTACACATTCGCTGGGCAATCTGGGTATAGTGGGGATCCAAGTCCCCTGTCATCAGCTTAACAGGAAACGCCAACGCAGGAAGCGCCTCCCAAAACGACGGCTGATGCCCCACACTAAACACCCGCATCAACTGCGCCTGAAAGTGGGGATCGATCTTGAGCCGCTCTCGCATCACGGACTCAAAATTAGGGCTCGCCTTCAAACTCGTAAATATCTGTTGGTCATACCAAGATCGCAAAAACTCAGACAAAGGCTCTGTCTCCAGACGATCCGCCAATTGTAAATCTGCGGCATACCGTGCCGAGCGCGCCACAGGATCTTCCAACCCCGGTGAGGCCGAAATCAAGGTCAATTTCGAGACCCATTCGGGGTACCATACTGCAATCGCCAAAGCCAATCGCCCCCCCATCGAGTACCCAACCCAGTCATGGGGTCCAGGACCATAGTGACCCTCAACCCAATGAAGCAAGGCCGCAATGCCCTCCCGAAACTCACCGTTCTCAGGCAACAAAAAAGAGGTCCAATTACCCAAAAATCCAGGTAAAAAGATCTCTTTCAAAGCTTATCCCAATTCAGGAAAAAAATTGGAGATTTCGCGCCTCGCGCTCTCAGGTGAGTCCGACGCATGCACCACATTATCAGTAAAATTCGCTGCATAATCCCCTCGGATTGTGCCAGGCTGGGCCACTGCCCCATTCGTTGCCCCATTCATCAATCGGATAATGGCAACCACATCCGGCGCTTCCCATACCATGGCCACAACGGGTGATGCCGTTACCGACGCAATAATCCCCTCAAAAAAGGTCTTCCCCGCATGTTCTGCATAATGACGTTCGGCCATCTCGCGGGTGATTTCAACGCGCTTAATTGCCACCAAATTCAAGCCTTTTTCTTCATACCGACCGACGATCTGACCAACAAGGCGCTTGGCCATGCCATCGGGTTTTATAAAAACAAGGGTCTGCTCTACCATCCATTTTCCTCCTGAAGCTGGGCCAGCTGGGCTCTTACTTGATCTCGGGCCGTTCCGCCCAGTAAATTTTTACGATCCACCGCTGAAGATATCTCAAAAATGTCCACAACATCAGAGTCAATCACCCCACTAAATCCGCGAAGCTCTTCCAAACTCAAGTCTTCTAATTGACGACCATGCTCGGCAGCAAACGCCACCACAGCACCGGTAATGTCATGGGAGTCTCGGAAAGGAACACCTTTTTGGACCAGGTAATCCGCAAAATCCGTGGCGAGTAAATACCCTTTGGAAAGTGCATCTGCGATCGGCTGAGGGTTGAACTGAAGCGTGTGAAGCATTTTCTCAAAACACAGCAAGCTTACAGAAAGGGTGTCCACACTGTCAAACAACATTTCCTTGTCTTCCTGCAAATCTCGGTTATAGGTCAAGGGCAAGGCCTTAATCAGATGGGTCAACCCCACCATATTCCCCAAAACCCGGCCGGATTTCCCGCGGATCAGTTCCGCAATATCTGGGTTTTTCTTCTGGGGCATCAAGGACGACCCGGTAGTAAATTCATCGCCGATGGTCACAAACCCAATCAATGGCGAGCTCCACAACACCAATTCCTCACAAAATCGGGACAGATGCGTCATACAAATGCTGGCATTCGATAGAAATTCCATCATAAAATCCCTGTCCGAAACGGCATCCATACTGTTGGTGGTCACGGCTGAAAATCCCAGCTCCTCCGCCACAAAGATCCTATCCAACCCATAGTTATTCCCGGCCAAGGCCCCGGACCCGAGCGGACACACATCCGTCCGAATCATGGTCTCCCGAAACCGGGCTTCATCCCGGCCAAACTGGGCCACATATACCAACAAGTGATGCGCCAAGACCACCGGCTGGGCGGTCTGAAAATGGGTGAACCCAGGGAAAATCGTATCCACATGCTGCCCGGCCAACTGCCACAAGGTCCGTCGCAGGTCCGAAAGCAAGCTCAAAATCTCTTCAATTTGGTCCTTTAAATACAACCGCACATCGGTAATGACCTGGTCATTTCGGGACTTACCCGTATGCATTTTCTTCCCCAAATCCCCAAGCTTCCCCGTCACCAACCGCTCAATGCAGCTGTGAATATCCTCATCGCCCGCAAACAAGCCATGATTCGGAACAGCCAACGCGTCCCCCACCTCATTCAAAGCCCCCACCAATGCGCCGCATTCCGCTTCGCTCAAATACCCGGACTGGTACAAGGCCTGCACGTGGGCCATATTCACCAAAATATCGTAAGGCGCCAGGCGACAATCCACCTCTAAAGAATAACTTAACTTCTTGGCATCCTCATCAAACGGTTTCTTAAATCGTCCACCCCAGAGTTTTTGGGTCATGTCCTTGCTCCTTGCTTTAATACATAGTAAGTTCCCCGCCGAACACCAATTTGAGCTATTATCCCATATGAAATCAATTCTCTAAGATCCGCCATGACCGTAGGATGAGAAACACCTACAAGCGCCTGATAAGTAGCCGCTTTCATCATAGGATGGCCTTGCAAATACACTAACGCCCGTTGTTGTCGAACATTCAAATCCTGATGCGTTTCAATCGGGCCTTTAGTCCCCGCATCATTGTAAAATATCACCCTAAAAAAATAAGAATCATATACAAATTCCGGATCTCGCAAGCCTGCCTTACGCATTGCATTCTTCATCCGGGGGATCCCAGTTCCCAAGCCCTCAATATAATTCATATCCCGCAAAATACGATAGAGTAGCGCATTACGCTGCACAGATAATCGTCCAAACATATCCGGTGTTAATCCACGCGGCAACCCACCGGGGTTAACAATTTCGATACGATTTGAAAACAGCGAAATCTGGATAGAATCCCGGCTATCATAATCACGATGTGTCACCGCATTCACAATGGCTTCCCGAATAATCGTCAAAGGGTATTCGAAATGCTCTTCTCGCTTGAGATCTCGAATCACAATCGATTTTGGAAGCTGCGATTTAATAAATGCAAAGGCTCGCTCTATCACCTGAGGAAGATCTGCTTGAATAAGCTCATGACTGACAATGCCGACTGCTTCTTCATCTTCAAAACGGACAATTTTTACTTCAATTTGCGGATAATAGTGAACTGGATTTTTTGCAAATAAAAGCACCGTCGCATTCTTGAGTTGGAGCCCATCAGATCCACGAATCGCCAAATGTTGACTTAACAAAAAATCATCCACCGTATGCGCCTCTAAATAATGAGATTGGTTCCGAGATCCCAGATAAAGGGTTATTTTTTCAAGATCCAGATCCGCTATCCCAGCCTCATGACAAACCGCTTCATCAAAACTCAAGAGCTGTCTTTCTCGCAAAAAATCAAGTTGCGCTTGCCCATCTAACCGACGTGTCGTACTCCCATTTCTCACCCAAATGATCCCATCATGCGTATGAAAGACACGATCCATCGCCTTAAAAACTCGCACATGGACAACAGTACAGCCTTGCACTGGAACCACCTCAACAGAATACCGTGGGACCGGAGAAATTGTTTGTATCGCAGAAGAGATATCAATCTGCACCTTATCTAGATTGGAATGAACGCCAACAACAGATCCTTGATCATCCACACCAAAAAGAATGCTCCCACCGGAAATATTTGCAAATCCAGTTGCAATTTCTGCAATTTTAGAAGCCTTAGGCAATGCCTGCTTAAGCTCTAATTCTTGCGTTTCTCCAAGGGAATAATCAGGTAACATATCCACAAAATATCAGTAATTACAACTAATTGCAAGTTATTGCAACTAATTGCAAGCTATGACAACTCACCCCTTCCGCCCCACCATCCCTAATTTTCTACACCAAAGATATCATCACACTCTATTTTTTGAAATTATATTAGTATTGCAATCCTAATATTTAATGATAAAATACAGATTGCAATACCATACAAGGAAAAAACATGCACGAACTACTCGAACACTGCTTCAATCTCAGCCAGCACTATATCTTCAGAGAATGTGGACATATCATTGGCGAGAAAAATTTCAAGAAAACATGGCATTTTAGCCGCTACTTTTCACCGCAGCACCAAGGATGGGGAAATGCGCGCCTAGTCATTTTAGTCGGACCACGCGGTATCGGAAAAACGGTAACCCTACTTCAAGACATCAGCACGCATAGCAGGGCGCTTTACCTTCCGATGGATGACTACACGTTACGTGGATGGAAAGATGCATCGCTGTATACCATCGGCAAAGAATATGTGAGCTACGGTGGAAACTATCTACTCATCGACGAGATTCACAAATACCAGAATTGGGCGCAAGAACTCAAAAGTCTCTACGACCATTTCCCCAAACTTAAAATCGTCGTCTCGGGAAGCTCTCTCCTTGAAATCACAAAGGCCTCATACGACCTATCCCGACGCGCGGTGATCAAACGCGTATTTGGCATGTCTTTTAGAGAATTCCTTCTCCTAAAATATGGCCAGAAAAAAGAAATCAAGACATACCTAAACTATATTCTTGCAAAAACATTAAATTGGGAAACATTTATACAAGAATCACGGGCTGAAATAGAAAAACTCATCCAATTTCTAGAAAAACACAACATTTTCCTCCTCCCTGAATTCGAACAATATTGCAAAACAGGCTACTACCCCTACTTTAACGAATTCAAAAACGAAGAAACTTTCAGAAAAACACTTCAACAACAGGTCGACGCCACTATCGAAGCCGATATCCCAAATTGTTTCCCCAATTTTACTGGCGCAAGCACCAAAAAAGTCGGACAACTCCTTGCCTTTCTCGCACAATCCGTACCCTACACCCCCAACTATCGAGAACTCAAACAAGCGTTGGGCATTGGCGATGAACGGACCCTAAAAGAGTATTTACACATCTTAGAAAAGGCCCAGCTTATTAAAGCCATTAACAAGCACCACAAAGGGTTTCAAGAAGTTACCGAACCCGGAAAGTTCATGCTCTTCAACACCAATCTTTCGTGGGCACTGTCGCATGAACCCAACAAAGGAACCCAACGAGAGACCTTTGTAGCCAGCATGCTGTCCATCCTAGAAGAGGAAAAAAGAATCAAGCTCTCACTACCGGATCACGGCGACTTCAGAGTCCAACACAATCAAAAAGTCTATACACTCGAAGTCGGCTCCCCCAACAAAAGCTTCCGCCAAATCAAAGACAGCCCCACGCCGCTTGTTGTACGAGATGGACTCCGAGCAACCCGCAGCAATGAAATCCCGCTTTGGTATTTTGGGTTTCTGTATTAGCCTAGGCCACCCCAGGGTTTTTGGGTCATGACTGCACCCCCTTCCGCCCCACCATTCCACTCACTTTTGTGGGCAGGCCATAGATTCGGATAAAGCCAATGGCATCTTTTTGATCGTAAAAATGGGTGTCTGTGAAGGACGCCAAGTCTTGGATGTACGCACTGTAAGGCGACCACACCCCAGCCGGGACAATGTTGCCTTTGTATAATTTGACCCGGACCTTCCCCGTCGTACGACGATGGAGTTGGGTGAAAAACGCGTCCAAAGACTCGCGCAGCGGGGCAAACCAGCGACCATCGTAAACCAGGTCCGCATAGGTAATCGCCAACCGGTCTTTTTCACGCAGGCTATCCCGATCCATGACCACTTGCTCCAAGCGACGAATCGCCTCTACCAAAATGGCCCCACCTGGTGTTTCATATACACCTCGGGATTTAATCCCCACCAACCGATTCTCAATCAAATCAAGCTGCCCGATCGCATGTTCCGCACCGATTTTGTTGAGTGCGTCAATCAGTGCAACTGGCCCCAGAGGCTGCCCATTGACCGATACAGGCACCCCTTGTTCAAATTCAATATCAACATACTCCGGGCGATCTGATGCCGCCTCTAGGGTCTTAGACAACGTGTACACATCAGCAGGGGCTTCAAGACCGATATCTTCCAAGGCCCCACCTTCGTGGCTGATATGCCAAATGTTACGGTCTTCGGAGTAAATCCGTTTTTTGCTCTGGGTCACGGGGACGTTGTGCTTGGCCGCATACTCCAAACACGCTTCCCGAGAATTCAAGTCCCATTTCACATCTTTCCAAGGCGCAATAATCGTGAGATCTGGGTTCAAAGCCATGTAGGTTAATTCAAATCGAACCTGGTCGTTCCCCTTCCCAGTCGCCCCGTGCGCCACCATCGTGGCCCCTTCTCGTTGCGCAATTTCAACTTGTCGCTTGGCAATAATGGGGCGGGCAAAACTGGTCCCAAGTAAATATTTCCGCTCATAAATCGCCCCGGCTTTCAGAGTGGGGAAAATATAATCCCGGACAAAAGTCTCGCGTAAATCTTCGATATAGAGCTTAATCGCGCCGGTTTTGAGGGCCTTTTCTTCGAGGCCATCCAATTCTTGCTCCTGCCCCAAATCCGCACACATGGCCACCACATCACACGCGTAATGCTCCTTCAGCCACGGGATCATGACGGAAGTATCCAATCCGCCGGAATAGGCCAGTACCACTTTGGGTTTCGACATCACACATTCTCCTCAAATTTTACCTTAAATCTTACCTCAAAATCATACCCCAAACACAAGGTAAAGAGCAACGAAAGTTGCAAAATAAAGCAATCCACCGTAGACTCCAAAAAGCAACTAAGTTGCATTTAGGAGGAGTTGACCCGTAAATGAACAGAACATTAACCATCACTTTGCTGATGATATTGGGCATCCCCCTCTGCGCCGATATCCTCCTGCCAGAGGTCACTGTGACTGCCAAACGAGAAAAGGCCCTCTCCAGCAGCGTCACCATCCTCAAACAAACAGATATCGCCTTGATGCCTCAATCCGACAATCAGTCCATCACCCACCTCCTCGCCGCCACCACACCCGGGGTGGTCCCCGGTGCTTTTGGCCAAACCTTTATTCGCGGCAATCACGCCGGGATTCAATATCAAATCGACGGCATTCAACTCCCAGATTCTGGGTCCAATTCCTATAGCCAATCGCTGAGCCTCAAAACCGTGGACCAATTGGAGGTCATCACCGGGGGCATCCCCGCTGAATATGGCCAACGATTAGCCGCTGTGGTCAAGGTCACCACCAAAAGTGGGGCAACCTCCCCCGGCGGGGCGGTCGAACTCGCCATGGGGTCCTATAATACCTGGCTCCCCAGCCTGGTTTATGGGGGCAGCGATGCCAAATTCTCCTACTTTTTCACGGCCAACTACAGCCAAACCGATCGGGGCCTGGACACCCCACAGCCCCAAAGTGAATCGGACCAAAGTCGGGGCGGTATCCAAGCCATTCATGACTTCAGCTGGACACGCAATGCAACCGCCA
>JAHFCZ010000096.1 GCA_023249285.1 bacterium
GAAAACAGCTTTTGTAATCAAATCAAAGGAGCCAATGCTTGGAAAATGAAGTGCCAAAACTTGCGGTGTTCAAAGGCAAAAACATTCGCCGCGTTATTCACAACAATGAGTGGTGGTTTTCGGTTATCGATATCGTTGAATTACTCACTGATTCAAATCGGCCGAGAAAATACTGGAGTGATCTCAAGAAGAAAATTCAGGAAGAGGGGTATGGGCAGTTGTCCGAAAAAATCGGACAACTGAAATTGGAAGCTTCAGATGGAAAAAAATATTCAACGGACTGTGCCAATACTGAAACAATGTTTCGTATCATCCAATCGATCCCCTCGCCTAAAGCGGAGCCCTTCAAACGATGGCTTGCCAAAATTGGTTATGAACGAATCCAAGAGATTGATGATCCAGAACTAGGTACAAAACGTACGCGGGCCTTATATAAGGCTAAGGGCTACCCAGATGACTGGATTGAAATCCGGATGCGGGGCATCGCTATCCGAGAAGAATTAACGGATGAATGGCAAAAGCGAGGTGTCCAAGAAAATATAGAGTACGCCATCCTCACTGCTGAAATTCACGAGGCAACGTTTGGCTTAAAGCCAGGCGATCATAAAAAGCTTAAAGGTATTGCCAGAGAAAATCTTCGGGACCACATGACCAATCTTGAACAGATTTTCACCATGCTCGGCGAAGCCTCAACGACCGAGATTGCCCGAACGCAAGACGCAGAAGGGTTTGAAGACAACCAACAAGCTGCAAAATCTGGGGGAAAGATAGCGGGCAATGCAAGAAAAGAATTGGAAGAAAAAACAGGGAAAAAGGTTATCAGCCGCAAAAATTATTTGGGTTTAAACGCTGATGCGAAATCACTGTCGCCAAGTGATGAGAGTTCGAAATAAGTGAGCTAGAATTTAAACATACTCTTTAGCGCATCGCCGGCTTGTTTCTCGGCTTCTTTTTGTGCTTTGTTGATTTCGGTTTGGGCTTGCTTTTCAACCTGAGACTTTTGTTTTTCCAATTGGGTTTGGAGTGCTTTGATCTGCGCTTGTTGTTGGTCGATCCAGGTGGTGAGTTGGGCTTTTTGTGCATCGATGAGTTTTTGAAGTTCGGCTTGTTTTTGGGTCTTGTATGTATCGATTTGGTGTTGGAGCTCGGTTCTGGCCTTGTCGAGTTGGTGAGCACTGGCCTTGGCCATGGCCTCGGCGAGTGCCTGATCGACGTTGCTTTTTACGGTAATGTCGGGGTGTTTGAGGGGGCCATTGACCCCGAGTTGCAGCTCAAAACGTGGGATATTTTGGAGGACATCTACCAGAACCCCGTTGAGATCCCAGGGGCCTGTGAGTGCCGGGCCTTGGAAGCGGAGCTGGGTGGCTTGGGCAGTGGTGAGGCTTTCCAAGCGGCCTTGGGTGTAGGTGAGTTGGGTAGCAACGCTGGTGATACCGTGGGTGAGTGCCCAGGTATGGGGCTTGGCCTGCGGCAGGAAGGGGTCCATCGGGACCTCGGAGAGGCTGGTTTCTAAGTGGTAGCGCTTGATGGATGCCAGGCTGGTTTGGGTGAGTAAGAGACTGAAATGCGTACTGGAGTGGAAAAGGTGCTGGCCGTCGAGGGCGACCCGTAGCGGTTCCCCGATCAGGCTTTGGTCGGTGGTGATGTTTTGGACTTGTCCGGTGAGGGCTTCTCCGTTTTTGCCCGTACCGCTAATCAAAAGGGATTTGAGCCAGAATTTGGGGTAATGCTTGGGGGTGTCAAATAAAATAGTGACGCCCGGGTCTCGGCCATGGAAACGGGGCGGGTTGGGGGAGGCGAATTTTTGTTTGTAATACATGGCAGTGTGGACTTTTTCGAGCCAAGGCAGCAGCTTTTTCTGGATCGGGCCACTGAGGACACTGGTGTTGAGGTGTAATTTTTTGAACTTGTCAGTGGACAGTGGGGCCAGGGCGGTTTTGAGGTCCGTATTGCTGGCATTTTGCAGGGCCTGAGGGATTTGTCCGGCAGTGGTCATGTCTTTTTGGACATCGGCGTTGAGCTGGTTCCATTTTTGGGTGAGGGCATTGATGCGATTAATCATCCCAGGGACTTTGAGGGGATCTGGATGTGCGAGCTCTTGGCTGAGGCTTTGGAGCTCTTTTTCAAAGGGATTGTGTTGGATCGTGTCCGTCCATTTTTTGGACATCGCGTCCAAATCTGCCTTGGATTTTTCGTAGGTTTTGGTGGTTTGGAGATCCTGCACTTTGGGGAGGTCTAGGTTGGGTACCAGTGACTGGAATTGGGAGAGTTGTTGGGTCATTCCCGCGCGGATTTCCTTGCTCATTTCGGAGGGGCCTGTGGGTTTGAGGCCGGGAACAGTGCCCGAGGTTTTCCGGGGTGTATTGAGGGAAATGCCGGTGATTTGGCTGGACTCGATGATGACTTTTTTCTCAACTAAGGCCCGGGTGTTGAGGACGACTTGAACGGTATCGATCTCGACCATATTGCGCATGGGATGGTCCGAATTGGCCACCTGAATGCCTTGGATCCTGAGGCTCAGCGGGAAGTAGGTGATGTGCACTTTTTCGATCTCGACCTTGGCTTCATTGCCTTGGGTTCCGGCTTTTTCAAAGGCCCATCGTAGCCATGTATCTGCGCTCAGAACCCCGACTGCAAGCAGCCCAACGATGATCGCAAAGGGGAAGATGTAGCGCCACCGGACTATCACTAGCCGTTCCCCTTAACGCGCATCCAAAGGGTCACGACTTTGCTGGCCATGGCCCAGCGGATGATTTTCCATTGTTCGATTTTGGTTTTCCACCGTGCCCGATATTGAAGCACGGCCCAGTAACTTAAAAAATAAAGTGGGGTGGCCAAGAGTAAGGCGATGACCAAGCTGCCCATCATGACGGAATTATTGAATCGGGTGAAGGGGAAAATGGGGAGGTTATACAACAAGATCCAAAGGGGTTTGAGGCTGGGTAATCCGAGGATCCATTCTCCCAATTGGCCGGCCCAGGGATCGAGTAAAAATGAAAAAAGGCTGAGTATGGCGATGCTTAAAAGGCCAAACCCGCTATTCACGTTGAGCAGGTACAGCAACAGCACAATAAAACCGGAAAATAAAAAGTTAAAAGGGACCCATCCAGCGAGGCTGCCCAAGGCAAATCCGGCGGCAATTTGTCGGGGGCTATCTTTGGAGTGAAGCGCAAGGATCAGTGATTGAATTTGAGAGAGAATCCAGTAGATCATATTTTCGGAAATGTAGCATGTTCTGGGAAGATATGCTAGATTTGGATCCCCGTCTTCACGGGGATGACACTAAGAGATAGTGGGCCTAGACTCACTTTAGATGTGATTACCTTGGTGATTTTTGTTTCTATAATAAAGATGTTTGGAGTAAATTTGATGAAAAAAATGGTATTGCGCCTTATGTTGGGGTGTTTATGTATTGGGGCCTTGTTTTTGGCCGGATGTGAGGATGAAAAGGCCAAGGCTCAGGCCAATCAGCAGCTGGTTCAGGCGCAACAAGATCTGCAAATGCTCCGTGAGATGGGGGCCAATGCCTATGCTAAAGAAACCTATAACTTTGCAGAATTGAAGTATGCAGAAGGCAAACAGCACGTCGATCAAAAGAATTATCAGCTCGCATTAAGGGATTGGGAAGATTTTCAATTATTGATTTTGAGAGCTAAAAACGAAGCGGTTCGGACGAAAGAAAAGCTTGAACAAGATAAAATCGCTGCGGCTAAGGCTGCGGTTCAAGAGGTTGAACGGGTGCGTCTGGCGGCCTTAGACGTTGCGGCTAAAAAAGAGCTGGATGTGAAATTGAAAGCCCAGGCGGAGGCGCAAGCCAAGGTGGATGCCAAACTCAAGGCAGATGCGGATGCAATCGCCCGTGAAGAGTCATCGAGAGCTCAGTCTTTGGTTGCCCAAAAAGGGTTGGAAGCAGAACAACTTGCGGTCTTGAATCAGGCCAACACAACTGGACGGGTGGCGTTACCCGGTGGCACCTGGACGGTGAGCCGTGGCGATACGTTGTGTGGGATCGCCAGAGCGCGGTATAACGGGAATTATATGAAGTGGAAGGTGGTGTATCGCTTGAACAAGAAGACGATCCATAATCCGAATTTGATTTATCCAGGGCAGCCGGTCAAGCTCCCCTAGGGGCTCTCTGTTGCGAAATACCCGATTCATCCATTTCTTTTGACAGGCTAGCCGCGAACCCCACCCCTGGCCCCTCCCCATTTTTTCAAAATAGAGAGGGGAACTTTAATTAAAAATGACAAAGAGTATTCAAGCTCCCCTCTCTATTCCCAGCGGGAATGGGGAGGGGTTGGGGGTGGGGTGGCTTAACTACCCCGTCAGACTTTGTCTGCCACCCCTTCAAGGAAGGGGAATCTTGAGTTTCAAGCCCCCCTCTCTGTTCCCAACGGGAATGGGGAGGGGTTGGGGGTGGGGTGGCTTAACTACCCCGTCAGACCTTGTCTGCCACCCCTTCAAGGAAGGGGAATCTTGAGTTTCAAGCTCCCCTCTCTATTCCCAGCGGGAATGGGGAGGGGGTGGGGTTAATGGTTGGGTCTAGCCGTTCGGTCATTTGCCGCTTTAATAAGCAGACGGGCAACTTTATCGGGGTCAGTGGTTGTGAATAATTGTCTGAATTGGGGTCCAGCTGTAGTTTGAATGATGGAGAAGCCCGTGTAGCGAGCTTCACCGTTTACTGAGTCTGAGGCAAGTACAAACTTGGAGACTTTGTTGTTGATCGTGACCTTTGCGGTGGAGTACAGGGTTGTTTTTGTATCACATTTGCCGTCTTTGTAGGCGCTGTATTCGAGTGGAGCGTTTCTTGATTGCGGAGCTCTATTGGGGTGTGTGTTTTGCACGTTTGATACGGCTAATGGATTTGCCATAGGGTGGGCCTTTCTTTTTGACTGAACAATGATAGGGTCCCCCTAATGACATTATCGGATATGACAACCAAAAAATTTCATTTATGTTTTTTAGCCTCAAAAATGACTAAATAGTGAAGAATGTCTTGGCGGTTTGGGTGGTGGTGCGTAAAACGAGGTCTAGCGGGATGTTTTTGACTTGGGCAATTTTTTTGGCGACTTCGCCCACAAAGGCCGGTTGATTTTCTTGGCCGTCAAAGGCAGTCGGGGTGAGATAGGGACAATCGGTTTCGATCATCATTTTTTCGAGGGGGAGCTGGGCAATGACCTCATTGAGAAAGGCCTTGTTCGTATAGGTTACCATACCGGTAAAAGAAAAATAAGTGGTGTCATCATTGGTCTTGTGGAGAAACTCCACGCCGGATGAGAAACAGTGAAAAACTTTTCGGACATCTGAATAATTGGCCAGGACCTCTAAAATTTCGGTATCGGCATTGCGGCTGTGGAGTATGACGGGGAGGTTGGCGTGCCGGGCAGCGTTGAGCTGAGCCTCGAACACCTGGCGTTGAATGGCGTAGGGGGGATTGTCTTTATGGTAAAAATCAAGGCCGATTTCGCCAATGGCTTTGAATTCAGGGTGTTGGGCCAACAGTGCGCTGAGCTGGTCCAGATCCACGGCAGGATCGGCCTCGGAAGGGTGAATCCCGATGCTGGGATGGAGCTCTGGATGAGTCTTGGCGAGGGCCAATGTGTCTAAGCCCATTTGGATCGTGGTGGCCACGCCAATCATAGTGTGGACGCCGGCTGCTTTTGCATTGGCGAACCAGTCGGTTAAGGGGCGGCTACAGAGTAGTGGATGGCTGTGGGTATCAATCATCATGGTGACACTCATCATAAACCTGGTTTTTAGGGTAATTCAAGAGGGTGGTGGCGACTCCGATGATTTGGCGGGTGCTCAGGCCCAGTGTTTTGAGGTGGGCGACGACGGGGGCTAAGGGCTTGGGGGGTGTCGGTGCCCAGTCGATGAGGCCGAGCCATTCGCCCTTGGGGGAGAGAGTTTTGAACTGGGTAAGGGTGTCCTCAAAGGTGCCTGTGATGAGGGT
>JAHFCZ010000097.1 GCA_023249285.1 bacterium
TTTTGAAAGAGGGCTTTGAGGCCCTCGATCCCAAATAGGTGCCCGTTTTTGTCCTTGATATCGGTGAGGCCATCGGTGAGGAGGACGACGCGGTCCCCTGGTGAAAGGGCAATTTCTTCTTCTTCAAATTCGGCGCGCTCGTACATCCCGACACAGCAGCCACCCGTGGAGAGCTCGGTGATCCCGCCGTCTTTTGTGAGGAGGAGGCCGGGTTCATGTCCGCCATTGGCGTAGGTGAATGTCTGTTTTTTAATGTCTAGGATCCCGTAACACATGGGGACATATTTTTGGATGGTGCGGTGGTGGTAGATGATCGGGTTGAGTTTTTCGAGGGCTTTCGCTGGAGAATCATTTTTATCGATGAACGTATGGAGACTGTTTCTGAGGGCTAGCATCATGAGGCTGCCGGGGATGCCTTTGCCGACGATGTCCGCAATAATGATCCCAATCCGGTTCTGGGAGAAAACGAGGTAGTCAAAGTAATCACCACCGACTTGTTTGGCAGGGAGGAACCAGTGATTGAGTTGGAAGTTCTGGGCAGCCGGGGCACGGTCCGGGACGATCCCAATTTGGATTTCGCGGGCGGCTTCCAGCTCTTGGTCCATGGATCGTTTGACCTTCACTTCTTTGTAGGCTTGCTGAAGCACCTCGATATTGTCGTTGAGTTCCAGGTTCTTGGTTTCGAGGAGTTTTTCGTATTTTTTGTTTTCAATAAAGTTCACCAGGGCGGATAAGCCAATCAACAGGAAAGTCGTGAGGATGGCAAAATTGTGAATGACATATTCGGTGGGGGCGGCCAGATATTCACGGAGCCCAAAGAGCGAGAAATGGCTGAATTCGAGGGCAAAGCTGCAGATGAGTGGGGTGAGCATCCCGGTTGCGATTTGGACGCGGTCATCTGCTTCAAACAGCAACAATGGAATGGGGAGCAAGGCAAACAGAAGGAGTTGTGCCCCTACTTTTTCACCGAGTAAATTGGCATAGACCAGTAGCACAATGGAGGTGCCTATGATAATGCTTAGTTTTGACGCGTCATGCCTTTTGAATCGGTTAAACAAGAGGCTGGCCAGGTAGATGGCCACGGTTGGAATGACGAGGGCCTGGGCGATATGGAGCTTAAAGGCCCCAAAGATCACAAAGTAAGGGGCGGCGAGCCCCGCACAGAGGATGGCGATCTGGTTGGTGAGCTTGATTTTTCGGAGCTTGTACGGCGTGGTGGGTTGTGGATCTTGGACCTGAAGATTGTCTATTCGTTCCAGTAGGTCCATGGGTTAGATGGCTCCGGTTTTAGGGTCGAGTCTGAAGAGGGCGTACATGGCCATGAAGCGCTCCCAGGACTCCCAATATTGAGTGGCAGCGGTTCGCGTTGCTGGGTCTTGTATCTGATCGGTAAGTAAGCGCATTTGATCTAGAATGTTACTCCATTGTTTGAGCAAGACGGCGGCCGTATTTGTTTTGCCTGCCATGTCTAAGGTGTAGCGGAGGATGCCTTGGAGGTGGTTGGCGGTCGTGGCCATTGTGGCTAGCTTCAGGCTATCTCCTTCATGCTGAATTCCGGCAGTAGTACAAGCGGCTTGAACTGCAGAGACCAGGGAGGTGGTATTGGTGTAGGCCTCTGCACTTGGGTCAACGAAATTTGCGGTGCCGGTGTATCTGCCTATGAGGTTTTTGGCTTTTCCCGTGATGTCTTCAGTCATATGTCGGCTTATTAGCAAAAGATGGAGTAGATCACTAGGGGGGCTCGCCGCAAAGTACTCCTCGAAATGGTTAGGGATGTTATTGGCTGCACAGTAGCTCCTGAAATGATCAGCAAGGGGTGTTCCGTTGAGCATCGCTTGCAAGCGTTCGTTGAGAACGTGGCAAGGGTAGCTTGCGAAGTCTGCCTCGGTTAGTTCTCGTGGTAGTGTTGCAAGGGCATTGGACATGGATGCCGCGACTTGAGAGAGCGCCACAACGGCTTGTACGCGGTCGCTATCGCTTACCACTAGATGAGGGGATAATGGTGCTGCGACCTTTTCGAGAGCAGTGTCCAGGGCGTGGGTGAATAACGCCTGAACCACTTCTTCATTGGGTGGGGGGGCGGTGAAGCCTGGGATGTTGTGTTCCTGGGCAAGCTTGGCGGCTAAGGCCCTTTCTGTACGCCTAAAAAATTCGACTTCCATATTGGGTGGAAGTTGCTTGAGAATTGCTTCTGGGCTGACGTCTTTTGCGTGGGGTCTCGCATTGACCTTAACTGAATAGGTCAGCGAGCCATTAATTTTCTTGTGGAGTTGTGCAAGTTCATCTTTGATTTGCGCATAAATATCTGGGCCAAGTAGGGTAGTTAATTTGGTCACACAATCCTGCCATACCCGCACCGTAGACTCGAAATAGTCTAGAAATCGACCGCTCTGATACGTTTTGGCTTCGGCCCTGAGTGTTGCGATCTCTTCGGGGCTTGCGAAAGAAATTTGGGTAAGCAAGTCCGTCGCTTTGCTGTCTTGTGCCTTATCTGCGATGTCATCGCCGTGCGCGATATGGAAGATAAATTGATTTAAAATTTTCCAGAGGTCTTTAAATTGAGCTCTAATTGTATCACTTCCTGGAGTATCTTTAACGGCCTCGAATAGGCGGTGTACATCCGGGTGAGCAGTGTCCTCGAGCATGACCTGGCACCACATGAAAAGGGGGGCTTGTCGAGGGTTGAAGTTAATTGCATTGGGGCTGGATGCCTCTAAAAGGCTCTCTTTGAGTCGGTGGGTCGCGTCAGTGTAGGCGCGCAATAGAGAAGAGGTGCCATCTTTGGTCATGAATAATGTACCGGGGTTGACCTGGGCCATTTGCACAAGGAGGGGCAACATGTAGGCATCTCGTCCTATTTCAAAGTGGTGGATTTCGGTTCCTGAGATATGGGGGTTGGATAATATATTACTGACGTTTAAGGTAAAGCCTTGTACGACCATCGCTGCGGCTTTCGGGGGAAGGTGGTGGGCCAGGATCTCAGTTTTAAGGGAGTCCCAATATTTTGGGGCAGTATCTTGGCGTGCGATGGCCTGGGCTACAATGGGGTGTAGTGTGGCTACGAGCTCTGCAGGCATGCCCTCAAAAAATGCGGCGAGGCTTTTTTCGATATTCGCGATCCAATCAGGCGTGGTAATGCTTGTGGCTTTGTCTGATGCTAGGATATTGGGGTTTCGGATACTGTGGAGTAGTCCAGTCCGTACGGCATGTTGTACCTCCGGCGTTGCCCACGGTTTTTGTTGAATCTCTGCCAAAAGGCCTAAGGCCGTTGCGGCGAATAGACTCGGAGTGGTGACTGGGGTGGGGCTGCTTTTGCTACGTGCTCTGCTAAATAGGCTGCTGAAAAGGCTGGGTTTGCCCGGCTGGTCTGCCTGCAATGCTACGAGGGTGGGTGACATTTGACAAAATAGGCCTGCCCCATCGTCGAGTCGGAGTAGGGGCTCTTTTAGGTCGGCTAGGACGGATTTCCATGCATCATGAGACGCTTGGGGTTGTTTTACCAAAAATTCGATGACTGCTTTTTTGAGCTTTTCTGTAGCCGGGTTTGATTCCGACGTGGTTCGTGTATCTTCCTGTGCTGCAGCCTCTTTTTTGGCGCTTTTTTTGGGTTTTGGTTCGGGGAAAAGCTCTAAGACAATCTTGTTGGCACTTGCCTCGAGTTTTTTCGCAACCTTTGGAGAATTGGGTGGGGTGAGTTTGGGTATCACCGGCAGCTGTACATGCATTACTGCGAGGGTGTTTTGTGTGGACGGGCCATTGGCTGCTGCTGCAGCAGCAGCTGCAGTAGGCTGACTACTGCTCGAGTCTCCACTCCCTGATCGAGTATATGGAGTATATGCAGTGGGCTGAGGAGGACCCTCTCCCGAACTGAGGCTGCTGCTGCTACTACCACTTTTAGTGTCTGGACCGGCTGCTAATGTCAGGGAACGATGCGATGTAGGCGGTGAGCCTTGCGTGCCAGGGTGCTCTCCAGGATATGAAGAAGCACTCGTGGTGGTTACAATGGTAGGAAGACGCGTCCCAGATGTTAACGTCTCTGCGCTACCGCGACGTGGTCCGGGTATCAGTACGTTTGATGATGACGTAGTGACAGACGAGACAAATTTATGAAGAAGAATAGGTAGGTTGTGGGTCATGCTGTTGATATTTTTGGGGTCCCTTGGGATTTTCTTGGTCATGGGCGCAGGCTGCCGGCTAAAAGAGATGATAAGCGGAACCACTTTATCATGGATATTTGGGGTTGGCTACTCAAGTAACTCGAGGAGTGCGGAGTCGAGTAAAAGAAGTCCTTTTTGTGTGACTTGAAGACGTGATGGATTGCGGCGTAATAGGCCCAGGGCTTGGAGTTTGTCGAGCTTGTGGGTTAGTGAAATGAGGGGAAGGTGGCCGAAGCGACGGATGATCTTGGCCCGTGAAATCCCCTCGGGACGACGGAGGTTGGTGAGTAGGAAATCCTTGAAAAGGGTGGCGGCAGATAGGGGGCGAATTTGTCTTCTGAAAAGGGGAGGGGTGGGGTTTTGGAGATATTGGTCTAAGTTTGTCGTGCATTGGTAATGACGGTTTTGGAAAAAGGAGGCGCCGCTGGGGCCGATGCCGATGAAGGGCTCGAGACTCCAATAGGTGAGGTTGTGTTGGCAGGTGAATCCTGGCTTGGCAAAGGCAGAGACCTCGTAGTGCTTGAATCCATGGGACTTTAGGGTTTTTTGGATGAAGCAAAAATGGCGGTGGGCCGTGTCGCTATCGAGGGTGGTTTTGCGTTGACGTTTGAAGGGTGTGTTGGGTTCAATGGTGAGGGCATAGGTCGAGAGGTGGGTGGGGTTCAATGACAGGGCTTTCTCGAGGCTATAGGCCAAGTCCTCGAGGGTGGCTGTGGGGAGCCCGAACATTAAATCGAGATTGAAATTGGTGAATCCATGGTCGCGGGCCATGGCAACGGCTTGGCCAATTCGGTTGGAGTTGTGGGAGCGGCCTAAGGCATTGAGCTCCGTTTTGACAAAGGATTGGACCCCGAGGCTGAGGCGGTTGAAATGAAATTTTTGGAGGATGTCGAGGGTGGAATGGCGGAGGCTTTCGGGGTTGATTTCGATGGTTTTTTCAATTTCAGGGGCAATGGAAAAACAGTCGTTTGCGGTTTGGAGTAGTTGGGTGAGGGCCTCGGGGCTGAGGCTATTGGGGGTGCCGCCACCGATAAAAATGGTGCGGATGGGGAGCGGGCCAAAATGATCTTTGTACGCCTGCATTTCCCGACACATCGCGGCGATCATGGCGGGTTCTTTTTCTGGGGTCCATTTGGTTTTGGCAAAGGCGCAGTACGGGCAAATGGTGTGGCAAAAGGGAATGTGGATGTAAAGAGAGGTGTTCAAGTTTGGGGGGAAGCGGGGCTAAAGTGCCAGCTTGTTTTCGCAGCTGGCGCACTGGGTGGCGTTTGGGGTGTTGTCATGGCCGCATTTGGGGCACATGAGGGTGGTTAAGCGGGTTTGCGTGGCGCTACTGCGTTGCGCTTGGGCGAAAGGTTGGGCGCTGGCGCGAAAGAATTGGACCTGGCCGCGGGGGAGAAACATCAGTGCCAGGGAAATCGGGAAGATGAGGATGGGCAATACGACGCTGAGAACGAGCACCCCGATTGCGAGGAAAATGGAATAGCCGCGCCGACGGATTTCTGAAAACATCAGGAAGCCAAAAATGAGGCTGAGTGCGGTGGATAAAAATTTCATGGCTGTATCTTTGTGGGGGCTTTAGGCGGCGTGAGTGGAGAGGTTTTTGAGCATTTTTAAGGTGGTGCCCTTGCCTTTGATCGAGTTAATTTCGGCCTCGTCCATCAACGATTGGATGAAGACAAGCCCGAGCCCTAATCCAAAATCTTCCGGGGAGGAATTGGATTTTTCGGCCTTGGTATTTTCGGTGGTGTTGAAGCCTTTGCCATG
>JAHFCZ010000098.1 GCA_023249285.1 bacterium
CCCTACGGATGCTAATACTTTTGTGATTGCTGCTGTTAACGTCGTCTTCCCGTGGTCAACGTGACCAATGGTTCCTATATTAACGTGGGGCTTCTTACGCTCAAATTTTTCTTTGGCCATGTTCTAATTCTCCTTGCAAATTTTTAAAAAAACGTGTCCGCCGAAGCCAGGGCGAAGGCGGATGGAGCTCCCGGACGGAATTGAACCGACGACCTCATCCTTACCATGGATGCGCTCTACCAACTGAGCTACAGGAGCCAAAATACGCAATAAAATTGCGACGACACAAGATACCACGTGGATTCCCTTTTTTAAAGGGCTTAATCCCCAAAAAATTCCCTGCAATTTGTGTCTCAAAATAGCGATAATACTAAAATTAGGGGACTACGTAGCAAGGATGAAACTATGATTTTGAATAAGACAGCCGCTGTAGCCCATGTAACCCAATTTGATCCCCAGATGCCATTGATACCCAATGCGGGTTATTTTTTGCTTGCTCCTGGGACGCTCACTCCTCCCGGTCTACGGCGAGCATATGCTGCATTTTTACGCCACACAAGTCAGATCTCTTTAACAGAAACGGAAGGTGAACGTCCGACCCCTGAAAGGCTTGCGCCTGGAGAGCCGGTACTATTGTCGTCGCAACCTATACCAAAGTCTGTGGCCAGGTGGGTTTGGCGTACACTTACAAGACAAAAATCCCCGCAACCACCAGCACGAGATGTGGTCTTAATCCGACCGGCTGAGCCTGGGCATGTGACTTTATGTGCTGAAAATGGAGTCGTGCTTCCCAATGCCGGACTGGTGTTTTATGCCGTGGATCCAACCGATCCTGGGTCTCCGAGAGGGTTGGTGGTGGCTTTTACTCAAAGTACAGACGTGCATCATGCCACAGGGCAGGAGTTGATTCTACGCTCGGATCTTACATGGCAAGACCCTGTCGAGGGCTACCGGTTAGTGGGTGTGTTTGAATCCCCAGAGCATGGGGCTCAGGCCGCTGTGGTGCAAAATCCGCTGACGGCTTTTACATTCCCTCAGAAAATTGTATTCCGACGCGCCGCATTGAGGGAGGGTGGCAGCCAGGGGGATACTACGGTGAGCGCGACTTTTTCTGGAGAAATTGTAGGCGCTGGGGTTGAGGGGGTTGTGGGCGTGTACGTTACATCTGAGGGTAAACAGGTTGCTGTTAAATTGACGGAGAAACCGGCATCACCTGCGCTACGGCGTGTGTCACAGGACCGGCCTCTGGTGGATATGATCGCTGAGTTGCCCTATTGGCGGATAGGCTCGGATCTTGTTCCCACGCGGACCTTTATCGAGGTGATGTCGTTGGCAGTGGGACTGCCAGTTAACCAATGGATGCTCTTGCCGACCTTTCCGGTGGTGAAACGCTATTTGAAGGGTGTAGGGGAGGTGCTGGAGTACTTGGACAGAAAGGGGATTCAGCATCGGGATCTGCATGAGGGAAATCAGTTGGTCACCGATGAAGGCGATGTTCGGGTCTTGGATTTAGGATTGGCTAGTGTACGAGGCGACGTTATTTCTTGGGAATTGCCGATGTGCATCCGGATTTTGCCACCGGAATTTAAAGCGGTCGGGCTTGTTCCGGGTGAAGCCGTTGACTATGACCCCCGCCAACATGATCTGTGGGCGGCTGGGATTACGGCACTGCAGTTTATCACTGGGCATCAGATTTTGGCGGAGGGGACCTATGCAGACTTTTTGGCACGGTATGGATTGCGGGACGTGCCTCTGGGACTGGTACCGGAACCCGAACCCGAGTGGCGTTCGTATAGCAATCCTCAGTGTCCACAGGATACCAATCGATACCAAATTGGCAATTATTTGGTGCATAAACCGGCCTATACTCAGGTGATCTTGGAACGCATTATTGCCACCCATCGCCCAGAGTGGGGGACAGGGGTCGTACAGGCTGTTGCGACCGTGTTGCGGGATCTGTTGGTACGCGACACAGAGAGCTTGCAACGTCGTGTGAATGGGGATGCACTTGAGCGCTTGAGGGGGATGGAGGTCGCCTTGTACCAAGGGAAACTTTTGCACGTTACAACGATTTAAAAGGAGCCTTTAATTTTTTTGAATGCAATTGTCTAACGGCCCAAGGTGCCCAGGAGGATCTCCACCTGGGGGTGCTCCTCGAGCAAGAAAAAGCAGGACGGTTGGTCTTGGTCAGCCAGATAGTACATCTTTAAAAGGGGATGTTGGTCCAGGATTTCGGGGGAGTGGGCCACTTTCTCAAAGAGCTTGGCCTTGAGGACTTGCCGCTTTTGGAGCTCTTGCAAGGCCGCCAAGTAGAGTGCCTTTTGGGCATCAAAATAGGTGGTGATATTGCTGAGTCGGTTTTGGATAAAGGTGAGCTTGGCGCGGGCTTGGAGGGGGTGGTCCCCGGAAAAGGTCAGAATGTTGTCCTCGAGGAGGGGTTGTTGGGCCTTTAAAAACCCAAGTGTCTCGGCATAAACCTCAAAAAAATGCTTGGTTTTCTCACGAAGGGTTTCGCCGTCATAGCGGGCGAGCATGGAAAATTCGTACATCCCACCGGCAATGTAGCGGCGGTCCCAGTCTTCGTTGCCTTCCCAAAATAAATAGGAGATGTCGATGGGTAATAGATCGTGGTCGCGGAGCATGTAGTTGTTAAAATGTCGGTCCCCACGCCCTAAAATGTCCCCCAGCGCTGCATGACGTGCGAGTTGATATTCCAGTTGCGGATTGTTTGCGTGGTTCAGGAGGGTGGTCGTGCCCAAAAAATGCGAAAATTCACAACGGATTTTAGGGGTCTCAAAATGGGTGGAAATGTAGCTGGGCCAGCCCAGCGTGGTGAGGAGCTTGCAAAAGAGAGATTGGTTGGGGAGGTCTTCCCGTTTGAGGACCCAGTGGGTGTGGCCTTGATAAGGGGTTTTGAGGGTGAGGGCGTAGACGGAATGGCCGACCCCAATGTCTTGGACGTCGATGAGCTCAAAGTTAGGGAGGTTTTGGGCGTCTAGCTTGCTGACCAGAAGCGTGCAACGCTGATCTTGGGGAAGTTCATTGAAAAAGGCTTGTCTGGCCTTGGCGTGAGCAGGACCGTAGAGAATGTGCTGGCCTCTGACTTTTTTGAGGCTAAATTCAAATTGAGAAGGGGAGTTGAGGTAACTCTCAAAATCCTGGGCGGTAAAAGGTTCGAGGCCCGGGAAACAGAGGGGTTCAAATTGGGTGAGAAGCGCTTGCCGGTTATGCTCGGTCGAGGACATAGGTACAGCGCTCGATCAGGGTTGCGGTGGGGAGAATGCTGAGTAAATCCGGCAGATGCGGCCCATTCCCGATCCCGGAACAGGCGACGCGAATGGGTTTGAAGACCTTGCCTTTCCCGAGTTGGGTGGTGGTGACGATATGGTCGAGCCCCGCTTGAATATCCTCGGGGGTGGGAGTTGGGTGGGCGGCCAGCCAGTCTTTCCATGCCGTGATGACGATTTTATCGGTGTCGGACCAGGTGATCTGGGCAATTTTTTCGATATATTGGTCTTGCGTAAGGGCATACACACTGACAAAGGTGTTGATGTCGCCCAGGACGTCCAGATTATCCCGAACAGAAAAAACGATTTTTTGTTGGAGATCCGGTGAAAATGCGCTCAGGAGTGTGGGCTCTAAAAACGGGGTCACAGCTTCAAAAAGGGCCGGGGCCTCGAGCTTGCGAATGTATTGGCCGTTCATCCATTTGAGTTTAACCAAATCAAAAATCGCCCCGGATTTGGAGATGCGATCGAGTCCAAATTGGGTGATGATTTCGTCTCGTGGCATGAGCTCCTGGCCCAAGGGGGAAGACCAGCCTAATAACACGAGGTAATTGAGCAATGCCTCGGCCAAAAAGCCTTGCTTGCGATAGTCGCTTACGCTGGTGGCACCGTGACGTTTGGAGAGCTTGGATCGGTCGGGGGCGAGGATCATGGGTAAGTGTGCAAAATGAGGGGGCGTGGTGTTCAATGCGGTGAAGAGTGCAATTTGGCGGGGGGTGTTGGAGATATGATCTTCGCCGCGGACTACGTGGGAGATTTTCATTTCCACGTCATCGACGACGACGGCAAAATTATAAGAGGGGCTGCCATCTGAGCGGACGATTACAAAATCGGAGAGCAGGGCCCAATCAAAGCTGAGCGGTCCACGAATGAGGTCCTCAAACTCACAATTCCCGGAATCGGGGAGCTGAAATCGCAACGAATGGGGAATGCCGGCCTCTTGTTTGGCGCGGATATTTTCGGGGGTGAGATGGCGACATTTACCGCCGTAGACATAGGGCTTATGGGCTACTTCAGCGGCTTGGCGTTCTTGGTCGAGCTCGGTCTCGGTACAAAAACAGGGATAGGCTTTTTTGGCGGCCACGAGTTGGACGGCGTATTGGGTATACAGGCCCAGGGCCATGCGTTCAGATTGACGGTAAGGGCCATGCGGGCCGCCTTGGATGGGGCCTTCGTCCGGGGTGAGACCCAGCCAATTCATTTCGTCGATGATATTGTGTTCAAATTCAGGCTTGGACCGGGCTTTGTCTGTGTCTTCGATGCGCAGAATCAGTGTGCCTTTGTGATGTCGCGCTAAGAGCCAGTTGAATAAGGTGGCGCGCAGCGTTCCGATGTGGAAATTGCCGGTGGGGGAGGGTGCGATACGGTAACGAAAGTCTGCCATCCCCCTATTTTAGTCTCGTGATGAGGTTCTCGTAAAGTTTTTAAAACCGAATCCCGATTTGGCCGGTGAATTCCGTGCGTAGATTGTTGAGATCCGTAATGTCCAACGTGGTACCTACTTCCACAAATGCAGGGCCGAAGTAGTAACGTCCGGCGACATTGGCGGTGTAATCCACGGTGTAGTCTGACCAACGTGTGACAGTGGCATTCCCGGCCGCGTGTAGCGAATATTGGTCAATTTGGTAGAAGTTATACATCAATCCGTACGTGAAATAAGAGGCTTTGCTGCCCCCATCAATTTGATCTCCTCGAACCCCGGCATAGGCCCCGATTTGTCCCCCGGTTTTGGTTTCAAAATTGAGCACAGGTGCGGTGTACCATTCGAGTGTGTAGGTGTTGTGGCTGTTGGCTGAGGCATCTGAATACATATCGCGTTTGTAATCGTAATGGATGGCAAACTCTAGGGGTAGCCGGTACCTTGCGGACAAATGGTTCACGCCAATGGTCGCTTGCGGCACTTGGCCATACCCCGTTTCAAGTTCAAAGGTGCCACGGAAATGGTAGAATCCTTTGTAGGTGGCGTACTCTTCCGGGCTGACCGGGATAACGACGATGGGTTTTTGGGCCTCATCCATTTTACCTGCGGTCACGGCCACAACACCTGCGGCAGTTGCAGCGCCGGCGATTTTAGCGGCCCAGTTATTTTCTGGGTTTTTTCGAGCTTTATCGTCTTTTTGGGCCATGCTTTCCGCCATGATTGCGGAGCTCCCCACCATCATAATTAGCCCTATCATCATTCCTTTGGCTAAACTCCCCTGAGATGATGCATTCATACTTTAAAACTCCTTAATCTATTTTTAATTTTTAAGCTCACTTTAATGTACAGAGTGGGGCCTTGCAAAGAAGGTTGCACTTTTTTAGATCAGGGGGGTTTTGGTGTCGGTTTTAAGTGCCTCAAGGGCATGTGTGATAAAGGTTTCCCACAAGGATGGCGGATCTTGGGTTTTGAAGATCGAATTTATCTCAGCCTTGGTGAGGGTATCGTCGTCTCGGAATTCGTCGGCTAGACTTAAAATATCTCGGTCTAGGCCCTCTGGAATGTGCAGGCCGTCCATAATCAGTCCCCCCCTGATGTGCAAGTCAATATGTGCTGTCTTTGCTATTTTTGATGCATTCCCATTCTGTTTGGATTCTGAAACTATTTTTTCAGATTGGCCTTGTGTTTTTAAGGTCTC
>JAHFCZ010000016.1 GCA_023249285.1 bacterium
GAGGATGAGGGTGTGTTAGTGGGGGTTGATGATGAGGATGAGGATGAGGATGAGGATGAGGATGAGGATGAGGATGGGTCGGTAGAGGGTGGGGGTGCTTGTGTGGTTGTGGGGTCGGGGGCGGTATTGCAACCGAACGTTTTTGCAAGGGTAGACACGTAGCCTTTTGCGCATGCAGCAAAGGAGGCAAGGTAGGTGTTTGCGGCTTGGGTAAGGGTGGCACCCACGCCGAGCTTAGACTGAATGTAGGTCAAGAGAGTATTGACATCAAGTCCAAGGGTCTCTTTTGCATGTGCCTCCATATTAGGTCTGGCGGCATCTAGTAGTTCGGTACTATTGCCCACGTTGCAGTCAGCATTAAATCGGGCGGTGCTAAAGAGGGGGACGAGACGGTCGCCGATGAGGGCCAGTACATTTTCACCACGTGCAGCATAGCCATTTAGTGTTGCGTCTAGGGCGGTAATTTGAAGCATGCAGGTATTGAGGCCACAACTTGTGAGGGCGTCGACATTGGCTTGATAATGTGCGGCAAAGTCCGGGTTATTGGCTATTAAATTATTGAGGCAAGCTTGTGCTGGGCCAGGGCTGAGGATAATGCCGGTATCATTGCCGTATAGACCCCCTGAACGGAATTGAAGGTTGGTGTCTACGCATTGTGGCGGGGGTTGTGTGGCTTGGGCTTGGCTTGGGCCAGCCATCATTGTTAGAAAGGTGATGAGTGCGATGGCAGGATGTGCGGCGTAGGCAGCCCCGGCAAGCGCTACGTTGGTGGCGCCGTCCCCTGATTTGAGTGCAGCTCCGATTTTTCCGGTAAAGGCCGAGAGGGCATCCACGGTGGCGGTGGCTGCTTGCTCCCCGACAGCTTGAGCGGTGGCTAAGTTTTCTTTGAGGGTGTCTATATTGAAGGCGAGGCCGACTGCAACTGTTTCTTGGGCAGCTGCCTTTGCGGCGAGTTGTAAGGCTTTATCATCAGGCCAGAAGTGCGCGGCGGTTTTTTGGGCCGCCATCCCCACCCCTTGAATGCCGTAGCAAATCCCTACTACTGTGAAGGCCATGGCGGGATTGACGATTAACAGAGACATCATGACGGGCTTACTAGCAGTTTGGATGGTTTGGTAAAGTTCGGTATCAGGGCCAACTCCTAATGCTTGCAATGCGGCGAGCATCACGGCTGTGGGGTCCACCAATGAGGTTGCGAGCAGACGTGCGGCTGTACTTGCGGTGAAGAAGCCTTGGCTAAGATTCTGAAAGCGAGCCCGGACTGGGTGTTCCTGTGTTCCGGGTGCTAGACCCAAGGCGTGATTTTGTGCTTCTCTGGCTTGTTCGGCTTTTTGAGGAGGGAGTTGGGTGTCGGGGCCGGCGATGTTCCATAATGTACCGGCGACGCTACGGGCTAGTCTCAAAAGATCCCCGGGTGCTTGTTTAGCGGCGGTAGCCAAAGCTGCCTTACGCCATTTTGTTCGGGTGAAGGTGTCTTTTTGGGATAGGGCTGATGTTTTTTTCAAGATTGAAATGCGCATAAAACTCCTCTTTTGGGCCCTTTGGACATTTTGCAACAGTTGCTCTTATGTACCATTATCGGAAGTTTTGGTCATAAATTTCATCTAACTATGGTATACTCGCCCGCTAGACTCAATTTGAAGGAGTACCTGGACGCGTGTTTACGAAAATTTTGATTGCCAATCGCGGTGAAATTGCAGTTCGTGTCATCCGAGCGTGTAAAGAATTGGGGATCCAGTCTGTTGCGATCTATTCTGAGGCGGATAAAGACTCCTTGCACGTCAAATTGGCGGATGAAGCGATCTGCGTGGGCCCTGCGGCCCCGAGTAAAAGCTATTTAAATATTCCAGCCATTATTGCGGCTGCTGAAGTGACGGGTGCCCAAGCGATCCATCCTGGATACGGGTTTTTGTCTGAAAATGCGTATTTTAGTGAGGTGTGTAAGGCTAATAAGATCGAGTTTATCGGCGCGAGCCCTGAAAATATCCGGATGATGGGCAATAAAAGCGTGGCCAAAAAGACCATGCAGCGTTACAAAGTCCCTACCGTACCCGGCTCTGAAGGGCTTGTGGATTCCTTAGCTGACCTCGATGAAGTGGCCAAGAAAACGGGATTTCCCTTGATGATTAAGGCCTCTGCCGGTGGCGGTGGTAAAGGGATGCGCGTCGTGTCCTGCCAAGAGGAGATGCACGAATTGTATAATTTGGCCGTTGCGGAGGCCCGTAGTGCGTTCGGGAATGGCGATGTGTACGTTGAGAAATTTATCGAAGAGCCCCGCCACGTGGAAATTCAGATTCTTTCGGATAGCCGTGGTAATGCCATTCATTTGGGGGAGCGGGACTGTACGGTTCAACGGCGTCACCAAAAATTGATTGAAGAATCGCCGTCTCCGGTCTTGGATGCCAAGCTGAGAAAACGGATGGGTGAAGCCGCCGTCAAAGCTGCTTCTTCGATTAAGTATGAGGGCGTGGGCACGGTGGAGTTCTTGGTGGATAAGCACAAGAATTTTTACTTTATGGAAATGAATACCCGGATCCAGGTGGAACACCCGGTGACCGAAATGGTGACGCAAATTGACCTGGTCAAAGAACAAATTGTATTGGCTGCGACCAAGAAACTCTTTTTGAAACAAAGCGATGTGCGTTTTTGTGGGCATTCGATTGAGCTGCGGATCAATGCGGAAGATTACTTGAAAAACTTCGCCCCCTCTCCTGGGAAAATCGAATGGTTTTTGCCGCCAGGTGGGATTGGGGTTCGTGTGGATACGCATCTGTATCCGGGGTATGTTGTGCCCCCACATTATGACTCCCTCTTGGGTAAGCTTGTGGTTTGGGGACGGGACCGCACGGAGGCGATTGCGCGGGCGTTGCGGGCCTTGGATGAATTTGTGATTGTGGGTGTTGAAACCACCATTCCGTTTCATAGCCTGGTGCTGAGGCACCCGGATTTTATATCGGGGAAATTTGACACGAGCTTTGTAGACAAAACGTTGTTGAATAAGACAGGTAAATGAGTAAGCGTCACACCGGCCGGAAACTCGCGATGCAAGTGCTGTATCAAGCCGATGTCCAGCAGCAGCCCGTGTCGGCGATTTTAGATGAATTTGTACAGCCCAGTGCCTATGTTCCTGAGACCAAAGATTGGGCCACTGAGCTTGCAACTGGGACGGCCTCACATCAAGCGGATATCGATGTCTTGATTTCACACTATGCCGTGGGCTGGGTTCTGGATCGGATTAACCCGATTGACCGGAATATTTTGCGGCTGGCTTTTTATGAACTGATTTATATGAAAACGCACCCCAATATTGTCATTAATGAGGCGCTTGAGATTGCCAAAAAATATGCAACGGAGGACTCCTCCAAATTTATTAACGGTATTTTGGGGAATTACGTGAAGGAACATCCGTGTTCACCGGCCTAGTTGAGGCGTTGGGGGAGGTTCTTTCGATCGCAAATTTGGGGGAGGGGATTGTGGTTCGGGTTCAGATGCCCCAGGACTGGATGGGGACGGTTAAAGACGGGGATAGCGTGTCTGTGAACGGGGTGTGTTCCACGGCTTTGGATCTGGAGGGGCCGAGCTTTCGTGTGGATTATTTGAAAGAGACCTTGGATAAAACGACTTTTGGAGACTTGAAGGTGGGGGATCGGGTGAATTTGGAACGAAGCCTCTTGCCCACGACCCGAATCGGCGGGCATTTTGTGACTGGACACGTGGATTGCACAGGGGAGATTTTAGGCTTGGACCGTCAGGAGCCTTGGGGGATTTTGACCCTGGGATACCCGACCGGATTCCGGAAATTCTTGGTGCCCAAAGGCTCGATTACGATTGATGGGATTGCGTTGACCTTGGTGGAGATCGATGATGCCCAATTTAGTTGTCATCTGATCCCCCATACCCTGGATCATACGTCGTTGCGGGATAAACGTGTTGGGGATGCGGTGAATCTGGAGTATGACATCTTGGGCAAATACCTCTATAATTTTAGGACTTATGACGCCTAAAACTGTTCAGCGCATGGAGTCTGTTCATCTGCCCACCGATTTTGGTGACTTTCAGTTGGTATGCTACCAAGAAAACGGGGCGCATTTGTTGCACTTGGCGCTTGTGAAGGGGGATGTGGCGGGACAAGAAGGGGTGCTGGTGCGGGTGCATTCTGAATGCATGACCGGGGATGTGTTTCATTCACAGCGTTGTGATTGCTGTGCCCAGCTCCAAGCGGCGATGGAAAAAATGGAACAAGCCGGCTGTGGGGTGGTTTTGTATATGCGCCAGGAAGGGCGAGGGATTGGACTTTTGAATAAATTAAAGGCGTACCGTCTCCAAGAGGACGGGGATGATACCGTGGAAGCCAACCTGAAATTGGGGTTCCCGGCGGATTTGCGGACCTATGAGCTTTGTGCCCAAATGTTGGAGGATTTAGGGGTGAAATCGGTGCAGTTGCTGACCAATAATCCCAAAAAGCTAGACTCACTCCACTCCCATGGTGTTCAGATTCAAAAGCGTGTGCCTTTGGTTATTCCTGCGAATGTTCATAATCGGAAGTATCTTAGCGTGAAGCAGGCCAAGCTAGGGCATTTGTTTTAGCATTCCCCACCCTTCAACCCCACCCCCGGCCCCTCCCCATTCCCGTAGGGAATAGAGAGGGGAGCTTGAATACTCAAAATTCCCCTTCCCTGAAGGGGTGGCAGACAAAGTCTGACGGGGTAGTTAGTCACCCCACCCCCAACCCCTCCCCATTCCCGCTGGGAATAGAGAGGGGAGCTTGAATACTCAAAATTCCCCTTCTGTTCTATCGCTCATGAGCACAAAAAGGCCCTTTTCACAGAGAAGATTGCTCCAGCTTTTGGGGAAGAGGTGCCCGAAGGGGTTCGGGTAGAGTGGGTGTTCTTCCAGGATCTGAATCCCGTGATGACGGCAGAATTTTTTGAAGTCTTTAATCGTGATGATCCGAATGTTAGGGGTGTCGTACCAGTCGAAAGGGAGGGTTTCTGAGGTGGGGGTCTGACCTTTGAAAAAGATCTGACTCCGGAGTCGCCAATGCCCGAAATTGGGGAAGGTGACGATCACTTTTTTGCTGACCCGCAACATTTCATTGAGTAAGAACACGGGTTTTCGGATTTCTTGGAGGGTTTGGCTGAGTAGTACCACATCGTAGCTCTGGTCTGGGATGCCTGAGAGGCCTTCGTTGAGGTTGCCTTGGTACACTGAAATGCCCTGACGGATACAGGACAAGACGTTGTCAAAAGACTTGTCGATCCCATAGCCTTCGACCTGGCGTAGGCGTTTGAGCTGGGCCAAAAGGTGACCGTCTCCGCAGCCCAAGTCCAGTACCCGAGATCGGTGGGGGATGAGGGTGAGCAGATGGGACAGGAGGATGTCGTCTTGGATCATTGGAGAGACTCCAAGAAAGGCGGGATGGCTTGGGCCAGCTTGTCATTATCCATCAAAAAGGCATCATGGCCGTAAGGGGAATCGAGCTCGATATACGTCACGGGTTTGTTGAGGCGCATGAGGGCGTGGACGATTTCCCGGCTTTCATGGGGTTGGTAGAGCCAGTCCGAGGAAATGGCACTGACCAAAAATTTTGCTTGGGTATGGGCGAAGGCCTGCTCTAAGGAGCCATGTTTTTTGCTTAGGTCAAAATAATCGATGGCCTTAGTGATGTACAAATAGCTGTTGGCATCAAAGCGATCCACAAATTTTTCACCTTGATATTTCAGATAGCTTTCGATTTGAAAATCCGTGGAAAAATCATAGCTGTAATCGGTTTTTTCCTGGAGTTTTCGCCCAAATTTGAGGGCCATAGATTCGTTGGAGAGGTAGGTGATGTGGCCAATCATGCGGGCCAATGGGAGGCCTTTTTCGGGATTGGTCATGATGGCGTTTTGGCCGACGATGTCAAAGGCAAGGGCTTGGGGCGAGAGCTTGGAGGTTGTGGCGATGGGCACGCAGCTGCGGACTGAGTCTGGGAAATCAATGGCCCAGGTCATGGCTTGCATGCCCCCCATCGAGCCGCCGATGACCATCAACAGTTGGGAAATGCCCAAGTGATCCATCAGGCGTTTTTGGGCTTTGACCATATCTGAAATGGTGATGATGGGGAAGGTCGTGCCGTAAGCAGTGCCAGTGGCAGGATTGATGCTAGCGGGCCCTGTAGAGCCCTTGCAGCCCCCAATGACATTGGAGCAAATGATATAGTAATGGTCGGTGTCCAAGGCCTTCCCTGGGCCTATAAACGAGTCCCACCAGCCCATATAGGTCGGATCGGTTTCGTGTTGGAAGGCGGCATGTGCGTCCCCAGACAGGGCGTGGCAGACCAGGATGGCATTGGAATGGCTGGCATTGAGGCTGCCGTAGGTTTCGTACGCGAGCGTGATCGGTCCGAGGGTTTGGCCACTTTCGAGGGAGAGCGGCTCGACACTAGTAAATGCCAAGGAAGCAACAGTGGGCATGGGCTTAGTTTACCCGATAATAAGGAGCTTGGCGAGAAATTTCAGGGGAGATTTTTCGCAGATTTATTTAGAAGGTGCTAGGGGTATACTACTTGCGAGACTGGGCCTAGGGGTGTGTCTAACATTACATAGCCCCTGGCTGCTTGTCGTTGTATCGCTGGGTTGGGGCCTTTTAGTAATGGGATGAGGAGATTGGGGACAAGGCCTTCATGGGTGTGAAGGGTTGTTATTTGCATTTGGGTTAATGGAGGGTTTACATCGGTGGGGGGGGCTGGTGGTACGGCTGTAATTTTAAAATTCATGGGAGTGGCTGTCCTTTTGGCGAGGTTGTTTATAACGTATAGCATCTTTATCGGAAAAGCACAGGAAAAATTTCAGGGGCGATAATTTAGGCACGGGTTATGCGGCGGCTTCTGTTTGATCCAAGTGGAGCTTGTCGATGGCTGCTTCCAAGGCGGAAGTGTCGTGTTTGGTGGGTTGGCTTAGGAGATAGAGTTTGGTGAACTTTAAGAACGTGAGGGCCTCTTCCTGGCTCATTTTTTGGTCCTGAGTGGGGTCCTCAGGCGGGGCCAATAAGCGGGTGGTCTCGCTTGCGGTTGCGGTCTTGGGTGATTGGACAACTGCGCGTAATGCCTTTTTAAGCGCGTCGTTGCTTATCGTATGGGTATCACGCTTGAGTAGTAGTTTTGTTGTTTTTAGGGCTGCCAGGAATGGATTGGAGTCCTGCATTTTTTTGTAAAGGTCCACTAATTCATGTCCCTGAAAATGGCTGCTAACGCAAGCTGCGGCAATGAAATAGTGACAGTCTGGGTTGCTTGCTAACGCGTCGAGGATGCGGGTTGCTGCACTTTGAACGGATGGATCCGTGCTTTGGAGTCCTTGGACGAGGGCGTGGATGGCGTCTGGGTGTGCGACAAAGGCCTTTTGGTTGGTGGTATCAGCTGCTACTAAATTTGCTAGGGCTGTAGCGGCTTCTTGTTGAACCGCTGGGGTGCCGGTCTTCTTTAGTAGCACGACGAGATCGTTGATGACGGTTGGGTGTTTACCGATCTTGGCTTGGGTCAAGATATTATCCTGGGCTAAATTTCCTAAGGCTCTGGCTGCTTGTTGAACGGCTTCGTCGTTGGGGCTCTGTAGTAGCGCGACGAGATCGTTGATGACGGTTGGGTGTTTACCGATCTTGGCTTGGTTCTGTTTATTATTATTTGCTAAATTTCCTAAGGCTCTGGCTGCTTGTTGAACGGTTTGAACGTCTTCGTCGTTGGGGCTCTGTAGTAGCGCGACGAGATATTCGATGGCGTCTGGGTGGTTGACAATGGCAGCTTGGTTCTGTTCATTATTATTTGCTAAATTTCCTAGGGCTTTGGCTGCTGTTTTTTTACCGTTTTTGTCGCCGTCGCTCAGTAGTTTGACGAGAGCTGGGATTAGCTCTTTGTGTGTGCCAAGGATGTCTTGGTTGACGGAACTGCCGGTTAAATTTCCTAAGGCTGCTGCTGCTGCATATTTACCGGTTAGGTTTCCGGTCTGTAGTAGCGCGACGAGAGCGTCGATAGCGTCTGGGTGGTTGACAATGGCAGCTTGGTTCTGTTCATTATTATTTGCTAAATTTGCTAAGGCTGCGGCTGTTGCTCGTTGAAGGGCTTGGTCGTCGCTCTGGTGCAGTTGCGCGACGAGAGCGTCGATGGCGCCTGGGGCTTGTCCGATCGTGGTTCGGTTGTCGGGATTGGAAGCTAGCTTTGCCAAGGCTGTAGTTGCTGCTAGTTTAACGGCTAGGGTGCCGGTCTGTAGTAGTTGGACGAGAGCCCAGACGGGGTCGAGGGGTTTCCCGCTCTGGCCTTTGTCCGTGGGAAGGCAACCTAATTTTACCAAAGTATCGACTACTATGTTTTGAATCTCTGGGTTGTCGATCTGTAGTAGTGCCACGAGATTGGGTAAGGCGTTTGTGTCTGCGATAATGGCAGCTTGGTTCGCATGGTTATCTGCGGCTAAATTTCTTAAGGCTAAGGCCGCTAATTTTTGAATGACTGAGTCGTTGGGGCTCCGTAGTAGATCGATGAGATAGAGGATGGCGTCTGTTTGTTGTCCGATCTGGTTTTGGTTGGTAGGGTTATCTGCGGCTAAATTTGCTAAGGCTCTGGTTGCTTCCGCTCGAACCACGTTGTCGTCGCTCAGCAGTAGTTTGACGAGTGGGGGGATGGCACCCGCTTCTCTGATCTTGTTCTGGTTCTCGGGAACGCAGGCTAAATTTGCTAAGGCTGTAGCGGCTTCTTGTTGAACCGCTGGGGTGCCGGTCTTCTTTAGTAGCACGACGAGATCGTTGATGACGGTTGGGTGTTTACCGATCTTGGCTTGGGTCAAGATATTATCCTGGGCTAAATTTCCTAAGGCTCTGGCTGCTTGTTGAACGGCTTCGTCGTTGGGGCTCTGTAGTAGCGCGACGAGATATTCGATGGCGTCTGGGTGGTTGACAATGGCAGTTTGGTTCTTGGTATTGCACTTTGCTAAATTTCCCAACGTTATGGCTGCTACTTGTTGAATTTCTGGGCAGGTGGATCTGTGTAGTAGTTGGACGAGAGCTGGGATTAGCTCTTTGTTTTCGCCAATGGTTGTTTGGTTGGCGGGATCTGTGGCTAAATTGGCCAACATATAGATGGCTGCAGCTTGAACGGAGAGGTCAGTGTGTTTGGCGTTTTGGATGAGATTGGGGATTATGCCTGGGGCTTTTCCAAGGTCTTTTCTGGTGACTCCGTTGTCCCATGCTAAAGCGTCTAACGCTTTGGCGGCTGCTGTTTTACAGTTTGAATCGGGGTCCAGAAGTAGTGTGGCTAGCTCGGAGATTACTGTTGTTTGGTTTACAAAGGCATTTTGGTTGAAACGATGGTCTACTGCTGTGTAGCATATCGCATAGGTAGCCTCGGCTTTAACCTTTGGGTTGTCGCTACGGAGTAGTTTGACGAGAGTTTGGAACACCTCTTTGTGGGTTCCAATGGCAGTTTGAATGTCGTAATTTTTCCATGCCATATTGCTCAACGCTTGGGCGGCTATATTTTGAAGGCCTGGGTTGTCGCTCTTTAGTAGTTCGACGAGATCTTTGATGACGGTCGGGTGTAAACCAATGGCCGTTTGGTAGACGGAGCCCTTTGCGGCTAAACTTACCAAATTTTCAGCGGCTTCACCTTGTTGTTTTGGATGGGTTTTATCTCGTAATTGGCTTACCAGATGGGCTAAGTTAGGGATCAGCTCCGCTAGTGGTGTGTTTTGGCCTGGAGTTGATGCAACTTTAAAATTCATGGCTGAGGGTGTCCTTTTGGTGATGCTGTTTTTAATGGCCAACCTCTTTATCGGAAAAAGATAGAAAAAATTTCAGGGGGAGGGTTTTCTCAGCTGTAGGGATAGCCCATGGTGCGCCATAATAAACGCTTCGAGGTTGGGGTGGGGTCTGCGACTATATTTCCTAAGGCTCTGATGACTTTGTTCTTGGCTTACCAGCTGGTCTAAGTTAGGAACCGGCGCTACGGCTGTTGGTATTCCGGTGAGTGGGGTTGGGGCTGCTGCAACTTTAAAATTCAAGGTTGGGGATGTCCTTTGGGTGACGTTGTTTTTAACGTATAGCATCTTTATCGGAAAAGCACAGGAAAAATTTCAGGGGGAGGCGGCATGGCGTAGATCGCCTTAGTTAGGGTGTTGTAGTTGTAGGACGATGGTGATGATGTTGGGGACTGCTCCGATCTGGGCTTGGTTGGCGGGGTGATTTTCGGCTAAATTTTCTAAGGTTCGGATCGCTGGGATTAGAATTTCTGTGTCGCCGGTCTGGAATAGTTGGGCGAGAGTATGGAAGACGTGGGGTATTTGTCCGATCAGGTTTTGGTTGTCGGGGTGATTTTCGGCTAAATTTGCTAAGGCTACGGCCGCTTGTGGATTGTATTCGTCGTTGTTCAGCAGTAGGTGGGCGAGGGGGGAGATGGCCGTTTTTCCGATCTTGGTTTGGTTCTTGATATGACGTAAGGCTAGATTTGCTAAGGCTAAGGCTGCTTTGCTTCGAATCCCTGAGTCGCTGTGGGTCAGTAGTTGGATGAGAGTGTCGATGGCGTTGGGGTATTTGCCAATGGTGTCTTGGTTGTCACGGTGGTTTGCGGCTAAACTTGCTAAAGCTCTAGTGGCGTTTGCTTGAACCCTTAGGTTGTCGCTCCGTAATAGTGGGAGGAGTCTGGGGATGGCGTTGTGTACTTGTCCGATCAGGTTCTGGTTGTCGAGGTGATCTGTGGCTAAATTTGCTAAGGCTGCGATCGCTAATTCTTGAACGGTTGCGTTGGTGTGGCTCAGTAATTGGATGAGATAGGGGATGACGTTGCGTGTTTTTCCGATCTTGGTTTGGTTGGCGGGAAGGTAGGCTAAATTGGCTAAGGCTGCGGCTGCTGCTCGTTGAAGGGCTGGATTGTCGATTATTAGCAGTGGGACGAGAGTGTCGAAGACACCGTCTATTTGTCCGATTTTGGTTTGGTTCTCTGGAATGGTGGCTAAATAGGCTAAGGCTGTGGCTGTTGCTCTTAGAACCTCTTGGTTGTCGCTCAGTAGTAGTTTGACGAGGATGAAAATGAGGCTTGGGTGTGTGCCAATGTCAGTTCGGCTCTCGGGGTGTTCTATGGTTAAACGGACTAATGTCAAAACGGCCTCAAGTTGTTCTTGAAGCGTTTTGCTTTGTAGTTGGCTTGCCAGGTGGTCTAAGTTAGGGATTAGATCCTCTGGTTTTGGTATTGCGACGGTGGGAGTTGCTGCAACTTTAAAATTCATGGGCGGGGTTCCTCCATTTTATTTATGCCGCTCTAGCGGCTTGAGATTGAGGGTCCAGTTGCTGTAGTAGCGCTTTGAGGGCAAGACGTGGGGGCTGTGGACATTGGTTCAGGGCAGCTTGGTTGGCAAGGTGCCCCGTGGTTAAACTTCTTAAGGCTCTGGCAGCGGCTTCTTGAGTCTCTGTGTTGTTGCTCAGTAGTAGAGGGGCGAGTAGGGGGATGGTGTTGTGTGTTTGTCCGAGCAGGTCATTGTTGGTGGAAAGGGTGGCTAAATTGCATAAGGCTATGGCGGCTGCTTCTTGAGCCTCTGTGTCGGGGCTCTGTAGGAGTGCTATGAGTGCGGGGATGGCACCTGCTTTTCGTCCGATCCGGTCTTGGTTGACGGGGTGATTTGTGGTTAAATTTCGCAGCGCTTTGGCTGCTGTTTTTTTAACGGCTGGGGTGCCGGTCTGTAGGTGTTGGACGAGAGTGTCGATGGCGTTGTGTACTTGTCCGATCAGGTCTTGGTTGGTGGAAAGGGTGGCTAAATTTGCTAAGGCTCTGGTTGCTTCTGTTTGAACCTCGGGGTTGCGGGTTTGTTGGAGTAGTCGGACGAGCTTGGGGATGGCGTTGTGTACTTGTCCGATCTTGGTTTGGTTCTCGGTATTCTGCAAGGCTAAATTTGCTAAGGCTGCGGCCGCTGCATGTTGAAGGTCTAGGTTGTCGATCTGTAGTAGTTTGACGAGAGTGTTGATGATACCGTCTATTTGTCCTATTTTGGTTCGATTGGCGGGGAGGGCCGCTAAATTTCCTAAGGCTAAGGCCGCTGGTCGTTGAAGGTCTGGGTTGTCGATCTGTAGTAGTTTGACGAGAGTGTTGATGACACCGTCTATTTGTCCGATTTGGGTTTGATAGGCTTGCAGGCAGGCTAAATTTGCTAAGGCTGCGGCCGCTTCTTTTTGAATCTCAACGTCGACGTCACTCAGTATTAGCGCGGCAAAATTGGGGATGGCGTTGGGTGCTTCACCGATCAAGCCTCTGTTGGCGGCAAGTATGGTTAAATTTGCTAGGGCTTTGACTGCTTGGAATTGAATCTCTGGGTCGACGGGAGGCGTTAGTAATTGGACAAGACTGGAGATGGCGTTGGGTGTTAGTCCAATCCGACCTCTGTTGGCGGCAAGTAAGGTTAAATTTGCTAAGGCTGTGGTTGCTGCTTTTTGAACTTCTGGGTTGGGGCTCTGTAGTAGTAGGACGAGAGCCCGGATGGGGTCGAGGGGCTTCCCGCTCGGGTCTATGCCCGTGGGAAGGCAATCTAAATTTACCAAAGAATCGACTACTATTTTTTGAATCTCTGGGTTGTTGCTCTGTAGTAGTGCCACGAGATTGGGTAACGCGTTTGTTTCTTTGCCAATAGTGGTTTGGTTCAAGGTATTACCCTTTCCTAAATTTCCTAAGGCGTTGGCTGCTGCTTTTTGAAGGTCTGGCTTGTCGTTTCTGGGGAGTAGTAGGACGAGTATGGGGATGGCCCCGTGTTTTCCGATCAGGATTCGGTTGTCGGTGTGATTTTCGGCTAAATTTGCTAAGGCTATGGCGGCTGCTTCTTGCACCTCTGTGTCGGGGCTCTGTAGGAGCTCGACGAGTGTGGGGATGGCGCCCTCTTTTCGTCCGATCCGGTCTTGGTTGGCGGGGTGATTTGTGGTTAAATTTCGCAGCGCTTTGGCTGCTGTTTTTTTAACGGCTGGGGGGCCGGTCTGTAGTCGTAGGACGAGAGCGTTGATGGCTTCGGGTATTTCTCCGATCTGATCTCGGTTGGTGGAAAGGGTGGCTAAATTGCATAAGGCTCTGGCAGCGGCTTCTTGAGTCTCTGTGTCGGGGCTCTGAAGGAGCGCGACGAGATTGCGGATGGCAGCGTCTGATGTGCCGATCAGGGTTTTGTTGGCGGGGTGATTGATAGTTAAATTTCTCAGGGCTTTGGCCGCTACTCTTTTAACGGCTGGATCCTCGTGTCCCAGTAGTTGGACTAGGATGTTTATGGCGATTGGGTGATTGCCAATGGTATCTTGGTTGACAGCCAGGAAGGCTAGATTTCCTAAGGCTCTGGCCGCGTGGGTTTGAAGCTCTGTGTTGGGGCTTTGTAGTAGTGCGACGAGAGTGTCGATGGCGTGGAGCGTTCCTCCGATCAGGCCTTGGTTGGTGGTAGTGCAGGCTAAAGTTGCTAAGGCTCTGGCGGCTTGGGTTTGAAGCGCTGTGTTGGGGCTTTGTAGTAGTCGGACGAGTGCGGGGATGGCCCCTGGTATTTGTCCGATCCGGTCTTGGTTGAGAGTAAGATCGGCTAAATTTGCTAAGGCTCTGGCGGCGTGGGTTTGAACCTCTGTGTCGGGTATTAGGAGGAGAGCGACGAGATAGGGGATGGCGTTGAGTGTTTGTCCGATCAGCGGGTGGTTCTCGGCATTGTGGGCGATATTGGCTAAGGTTCTGGCTGCTGTTTTTTTAACGTCTGTGTCGTTGGGGTCCTGTAGGAGTAGGACGAGGGCTGGGGTGGCTGTTTTCGCGATCTTGGTTTGGTTCTCGGTATTCTTTAAGGCTACATTTGCTAATGCTGCGGCCGCGGCTTTTTTAACGGCTGGATCGGTGTGTCCCAGTAGTTGGACCAGGATATTTATGGCGTTTGTGTGTTTGCCAATGGTGTCTTGGTTGGCAAGAAGGATGGCTAGATTTTCTAATGCTTTAGCGGCTTGGGTTTGAAGCTCTGGGATGGGGCTCTGTAGTAGGGCGACGAGTGCGGGGATGACGTTTGTTTGTTGTCCGATCTGGTATTGGTTGGCGGAAAGGCAGGCTAAATTTGTTAAGATTATGGTTGCTTGGATCTGAGTCTCTGTGTCGGGGCTCTGTAGGAGCGCGACGAGGGGGGGGATGGCATCGTCCATTTTTCCGATCGAGTTTTGGTGGGCAGCGTAATTTGTGGTTAAATTTCTCAGCGCTCTGGCGGCTGCTTTTTTAACGTCTACGTTGGTGCGGTCCTGTAGGAGCGCGATGAGATTGGGGATGGCGTAGTCTGCTTCTCCGATCCGGTCTCGGTTGGCGGGAAGGGCGGCTAAATTTCCTAAGGCTCGGGCCGCTACTTCTTGAACCTTGGGGTCGATGTTTAGTAGTAGTGTGGCGAGTAGAGGGATGGCGTAGTTTTCTTTTCCGATCCGGTCTTGGTTGGCTGGAAGGGCAGCTAAATTTGCTAGGGCTATGGTCGCTTGGAGTTGAACCTCTTTGTCGGATCTCTGTAGGAGAGCGACGAGATCCTTGATTGCCGTTGGGTGTTCTCCAATGGCCGCTTGGTGGGCGGAGCCCTTTGCGGCTAAACTTGCCAAATTTGCAGCGGCTTCACATTTTTCTTTAGGGTTTCCATCTTGTAGTTGTCTTACCAGCTGGTCTAAGTTAGGGATTGGATCCTCTGTTTTTGGTGTTCCGGCGGGGGGAGTTGCTGCAACTTTAAAATTCATGGGCGGGGATGTCCTTTGTGTGACGTTGTTTTTAACGTACAACATCTTTTCGGGAAAAGCACAGGGGGAATTTCAGCGGGAGGGGTTTCTCAATTTTATGGATAGCGTACTTGCGGCCATAATGTCGTCTTCAAGGGTGGGCCTTTGGAGTCTGCGACTAAAATTGATAAGGCACTGGTTGCTGCGGCTCGAACCGCTGGGTGGGCGCTCTGTACTAGTCGAATGAAGGTGGGCATGGGGTTTTGTTTTGCGATCCGGATTTGGTTCTCGGTGTTCTTCAGGGCTAAATTTTCTAAGGCTACGGCTGCTACTTGTTGAAGGGCTGGGTTGTTGATCCGTGGTAGTCGGACGAGATAGCGGATGGCTTTGCGTGTTTGTCCGATTAGGTTTTGATTGTCGGGGTGATTTTCGGCTAAATTTGCTAAGGCTGCGGCGGCTACTTGTTGAAAGGCTGGGTTGTTGATCCGTAGTAGTCGGACGAGATTGCGGATGGCTTTTCGTGTTTGCCCGATCCGGTCTCTGTTGGCTGGAAGGCCGGCTAAATTTGTTAGGGTTTTGGCAGCCTCTATTCGAACCCCTGGGTTGACGTGATTTAGTAGTAAGACAAACTTGGGAATGGCACCCACTTCTCGTCCGATCCGGTCTTGGTTGGCGGGATGGAGGGCTAAAACTCTTAAGGCTCTGGCTGCTGTTTCTTTAACAACTGTGGGGTGGAGTTCATCGAGTAGTCGGACGAGAGTGCGAATGGCACCGTCTTCTTTTCCGATCCGGTCTTGGTTGGCGGGAAGGGCGGCTAAACTTATTAAGGCGCTGGCTGCTACTTCGTGAAGGGCTGTGTCGTTGCTCTGTAGTAGTCGGACGAGTCCGCGGATGGCACCGTCTTCTCGTCCGATCCGGTCTTGATTGGCGGGGTGACCTATCGCAAAATCGACTAAGGCTAAGGCTGCTTTTCTTTTCACCTCTGGGTCTATGTCGCTTAGTAGTAGCGCGACGAGATTGCTGATAGCGGTTGGGTGTGCACCGAGGGTGTCTTGGTTGGCGGGAAGGGCGGCTAAATTTGCTAAGGCTGCGGCTGCTGTTTTTTTAACGGCTGGAGTGCCGGTCTGTAGTAGTGAGGCGAGATTGGTGATGGCATCCTTTTCTCTTCCGATTCGGTCTTGGTTGGCGGGGTGATTTATGGCTAAATTTGCTAAAGCTGCGGCTGCTTGGATTTGAATCTTAGGGTCGACATCGCTCAGTAGTAGCGCGACGAGATTGGGGATGACGGTTGGGTGTGTGCTGATGGCAGTTTTGTTGGCGGGATGACCGACTAAATTTACAAAGGCGCTGGCTGCGGCTTGTTTAACGGCTGGGGTGCCGGTCTGTAGTAGTGAGGCGAGATTGGTGATGGTATCCTTTTCTCTTCCGATCCGGTTTTGGTTGTAGTGGTGATTGTCGGCTAAATTTGCTAAGGCTGCAGCTGCTTGGATTTGAACGTTTGTATCGTCGCTCAGTAGTAGCGCGACGAGAGTGCGGATGGCACCGTCTTCTCGTCCGATCCGGTCTTGGTTGGCTGGAAGGCTGGCTAAATTTGCAAAGGCTCTGGCGGCCTCTTTTTTAACGGCTGCGTCGTTGGGGTCCTGTAGTAGTTGGACGAGAGTGCTGATGGCACCGTCTTCTTGTCCGATCCGGTCTTGGTTGGCGGGAAGGGCGGCTAAATTTCCTATGGTTGAGGCGGCTTCTCTTTTAATCTGTAGGTTGTCGTGGCGTAGTAGCGCGACGAGATTGCGCATGGCGGTTGGGTGTGTGCCAATGGCAGCTTGGTTCTCGGGATTTGCCACTACTAAGTTTCCTAAGGCCCTGGCTGCTGTTCTTAGAACCCCTTGGTTGGTGCTCAGTAGTAGTTGGATGAGAGTGTCGATGGCACCCTCTTCTTGTTGGATCAGGTCTTGGTTGTTGGAAAGGCAAGCTAAATTTCCTAGGGCGTTGATTGCTTGGATTTGAACGTCTATGTCGTCGCTGTGTAGTAGTCGGACGAGAATGTGGATGGCACCCCCTTCTTGTCCGATTGGGCCTTGGTTTGCGGGATGGATGGCTAAATTTCCTAGGGCTTTGGCCGCTTGGAATTGAATCTCTGTCTTCACATTCAGTAGTAGCGCGACGAGATGGCGGATAGCGGTAGGGTGTGTACCAATGGCAGTCTGGTTCTCTAGAGTAGCTGCTGCTGAATTTCCTAATGCTTTGGCCGCTTGGATTTGAGCCTCTGGGTTGTCGTTTCTTGGTAGTAGTAGGACGAGATTGTCGATGGCACCTGCTACTTGTCCGATCAGGGCTTGGTTGGCAGTGTGATTTGTGACTAAATTTGCTATGGTTCTGGCTGCTAGGCTTTGAACCTGTAGGTTATGGCTCAGTAATAAGGGGACGAGTAACTGGATGGCATTGTGTGTTTGTCCGATTAGGTTTTGGTTGGCATGGTGATCTGCGGCTAAATTTGCCAAGGCTGCGGTCGCTGCTTTTATAACGGCTGGGGTGCCGGTCTGTAGTAGTGCCACGAGATTCTTGATTGCTGTTGGGTGTTCTCCAATGGTCGCTTGGTGGGCAGAAAGGAAGGCTAAATTTGCTAAGGCTCTGGCTGCTTCTTTTTGAATCTTTGAGTCGACGAGGTTCTCTAGTAGCCGGACGAGGGAAGGGATTGTTTTGCCTGCTTCTTCGATCTGGGCTTGGTTGTTGGGAAGGCAGGCCAAATTTCCTATGGTTGTAGCGGCTTCACATTTTTCTTTAGGGTTTCCATCTTGTAGTTGTCTTACCAGCTGGTCTAAGTTAGGGATTGGATCCTCTGTTTTTGGTGTTCCGGCGGGGGGCGCTGGTACAGCTGAAAATTTAAAGTTCACAGGTGGGGATGTCCTTTGGGAAGAACCTTTTGTAGAAATTTCGCGGGTTATTTTTGAACCTATGTGTCCTCGCGCGGGAGTAGTCTGACGAGAGGGGCGATGTCGCTCTCTATGTCTCTAATCTTGTCTAGGACCACGGGACTACGTGCTAAATTTTTTAAGGCAGTGGCTGCAGCTTGTCGAACGGTTGGGTCCTCGTCCTGGCATAGATCGACGAGAGTCTCGAGGGCGCTGGGTGTTCCTCCGATCAGGACTCGATTGTCGGGATGGAGGGCTAAATTTGCTAAGGCGTTGACGGCTTCTCGTAGAATGGCTGGGTACTCTTTCTCTTCTAGGAGTAGTAGGACGAGATTGATGATGGCGTCGCGTGTTTCTCCGATCTTGACTTGGTTGTCGGGATGGCTGGCTAACGTTGCTAAGATTGAGACGGCTGCTAGTTTAGCGGCTGGGTTGATATGGCTCCCTAGTAGAACGACGAGAGTGCTCAGGGCGCGTGGGCGTTGACCAATGGTGGCTTGGTCCTCGGGAAGAAGGGCTATTTTGCTTAACGCGATAGCGGCATTACATCGTCTTTGATGGGTTGTTTCTTCTAGTTGGTTTACCACAGTGTCTAGTTCAGATTGCGTTATTGCTGGTGGCATTGCGTTGGGGGGGAGTTGGGGCTGCTGCAACTTTAAAATTCATGGCTGGGGTGTCCTTTGTTTTTTATTTGGTGGCTTTTTTTACCACTTTGTTTTTATTTATACCACTGCGTTTTTATTAAGTGGTCGATCTTGGTTTGGTTGCTGAGAAGGCAGTATAAATTGTCTAAGGCTGCGTGTGCTGCTAGTTTAACCTTTTCGTCGGGGCTGCTCTTTCGTAGTAGGAAGAGCTTGTCGATGGCGTCGGTTTTTTGTCCGATCTTGTCCCGGTTTATGGGGTGCTGGGCTAAATTCCCTAAGGCAACGGCAGCTGCTGCTTGAACCAGGGGGTCGACTCCAGGCTGTAGTAGTAGGACGAGTAGGGGGATGGCCCCTAGTGTGTTTCCGATGTCGATTTGGCCTGCTTCATTGTCCCCTGCTAAATGTGCCAAGGCTGCAGCGGCTCTTTGTTGAAGGTATGGGTCGGGTTTCCGTAGCAGCGCGACAAGATTGGTTAAGACGTCGGGTGCTTTTCCTCTGATATCGTCTTGGTTATACGTGTTCTTCACGGCTAAATTTCCCAAGGCATTGGCGGCGGCTGCTTGAACCTGTGTTTCTACTCCGGGCCGTACTAGCATGACGAGATCCGTGATGGCGGTGGTTTTTTGTCCGATCTTGGCTCGGTTGGCTTGGTTGGCGTCAAAGGCGGCTAAGTTTGCTAAGATTGAGGCGGCTGCTGCTTGAAGCGGTGGGTCGACTGTGGGCTCTAGTAGTGATACGAGTATGCGGAGGGCGTCCGGTGTTTCTATGAGCGGGGATTGGTTGGTGGAAATGCGGGTTAAATTTACTAAGATTGAGGCTGCTGTTTGGCGAAGCTCTTTGTCGCCTTGGCTCTGGTTCTGTAGTATAAGGAAGAGTATGCGGGTGGCACCCGGTGTTTGTATGATCTTGGCTTGGTTCTCGGGAATGCAGGCTAGATTGCTTAACTTTTCGGCGGCATCAATTCGTGTGGCACTAACTGGACTGCTTAGTTTGCCTACCAGCTCGGTAAAGTCAGGTGTTGAAGCTGCTGTTGTGGTTACGGTTGCGGCTGTTGCTTTTGCGGTAGCGGCTGTTGCTGCTTTTGCTTTTGCGGTAGCTGCTGCAGTTGTTGTTGCGGTTGGCATTCTTTTTGTTGGGGCTGCTGCAACTTTAAAATTCATGGCTGGGGTGTCCTTTATTTTTTATGCGGCGGCTTTGCTTTGTGTCGCTGCGGCTTTTTCGCTGTGAATCCGGCAGAGGTTCTCGTCGGCACCCTTTATTCCTTGGATCTTGTCAATGTTGCCGCGATGATTTACGCCTAAATTTCCTAAGGCAGCAGCAGCAGCCCGTTGAACGACTAGGGTGATGGCTTCATCTAGTAGGGGGTCGTGCTTCTCTAGTAGTGGGACGAGATCCCTGATGGCGTCGGTGTTTTGTCCGATGTGGTTTTTGTTCACGTCGTGATCTGAGGCTAAATTGCCTAAGGCATTGGCGGCTGCTATTTGAAGCTCTGCTATTTGAAGCGCTACTCTTTGACGCTCTTCTGGGTCGAGGAGCTCTGGGGTGGGGATTCGTAGTCGTGCGATGAGATCGTTGATAATGGTTGGGTGTGCACCGAGGGTGTCTTGGTTGTTGCGATCGCAGGCTAAAGCGGCTAAGGCTTCGGCGGCTACGAGTTGAAGCTTTAGGATGGGGCTCTGTAGTGCCTCCCCGAGTGCGTCGATGACACCGTCTGCTTTTCCGATCAGGGCTTGGTTGGCGGGAAGGTAGGCTAAATTTCCTAGGGCTATGGCGGCTGATTGTTTGATTTCTGAGTCGGGGGCGCTAGTTTTGAATAGTTTGACGAGAGCGTCGATGGCGCCGGGTGTATCTCTGATCAAAACTCGGTTGGGGGCAATGCAGGCTAACTCTCTTAGGGCTAGGATTGCGGCTGCTTGAACAAATGGGTGGGTGGGTTTGCCGAGTAATGGGTGGTTGGGTTCGAGTAATTGGGCGAGATTTTGGATGGCATCCTTTGTTTGTCCGATCAGGCCGCGGCTCTCGTCATTGCCGGCTAAATTTGCTAAGGCCTTGGCAGCTGTTTGTTGAGTGGCGTCCTCGGGGCGGAGTAGTTGTGCGACGAGGTACTCGAGAGCGTGGGGTGTTTTGCAGATCTGGGTTTGGGTCGCGGGATTCTCCAGTGCTAAAACTTTTAAGGCATTGGCTGCAAATTGTTGATTGTGTAGGGGGTTGGTTGGTGGTAGTTGCGCGACGATGTACTCGAGGGCGTTGGCTGTTTTGCAGATCTGGGTTTGGTTGTCGGTATCGTGGGCTAAATTTGTTAAGGTTATGGATGCTGCTAGTGAAATCTGGTGGTGTTGGGTTGGTGATAGTAGCGCGACGAGAGCGTCGATGGCGCCGGGTGTTTCTCCGATTAGGGCTCGTATTTTGGGATAGGCGGCTACCTTTGAGAGCGCTGACATGGCACATACTTTTTGTTCAGGGGTTCCCTCTTTTAGGTGTCTTATCCGAGGGGCTACGGCTGCCAGTAAATCGGCTGCTGGTATTTCTGTTGGTGGTGCTGCTGCAACTTTAAAATTCATGGGTGGGGCGTCCTTTGGATTGTTTTCCTGGCTATGCAGCTGTGTTTCTTTGTATTACTAGGGCTGTATTTCTGAGTATCTGGAAGATAGCGGGGAGGGCGTTAAAGTTTGCGATCTTGGCTTGATTGGAGGCATCGCCGGCTAACTTTTCTAAGGCTGTTGCGGCTGCTGCTTGAACCATTATGGGGTTGTGTTCGGCGAGTAGTAAAACAAGATTGGGGATGGCACCTTTTGTTTTTCCGATCTTGGCTTGATTGGTGGCATCGATTAAATTTGATAAGGCTAAGGCGGCGGCCTCTTGAACCCCTGCGTGAGGGCTCTTTAGTCGCGCGACGAGAGTGGTGAAAACGGCGTCTATTGCTACGATCTTGTCTTTGTTTTCGTTTTTCACTGCTAAATTTCCCAAGGTTTTGGCTACGGCCTCTTGAACCACTGTGTGAGGGCTCTTTAGTAGCGCGACGAGATAGTCGATAGCGAAGTGTTCTCTTCCGATCAGGGTTCGGTTTCCGGGATCGTGGGTTAAACTTGCTAAGGCTGCGGCGGCTGCTTGTACAATCCATACAAGGGGGCTCGCTAGTCGCGCGACGAGTCCGGGGATGGCACCTGTTGTTTCTCCGATCGGCTTTTGGTTTTCGCGAATGAGGGATAGCCTTGCGAAAGCGGCGGCAGCGCTATATTGTTTTTCAGACACTCCACTTTGTAGTTGGCTTGCCAGATCGTCTAGTTCAGATTGCGGTATTGGTGGGGGTATTGTGTCGGGGGGAGTTGGTGCTGCTGCAACTTTGAAATTCATGGGTGTGGGCCTTTTGGGCATAAGAATAGGGAAAATTTTTTAGAGTGGAGCGGGAGACGAGGCTCGAACTCGCGACCTCAAGCTTGGAAGGCTAGTGCTCTACCAACTGAGCTACTCCCGCATCCGGTATTGGCTATTTTAGTCTAACATGAGCTTGAGTCGGCTGCAATTTGATAGGATTGTATAAAATTGCCGTAGTAAGGCAAAAACATTCGCCGCGTTATTCACAACAATGAGTGGTGGGTTTCAGTAGTGGATATTTGTGGGGTCTTAGCCGGAAGCGCTGATCCTGGAGCCTATTGGAGAAAACTGAAACAGCGCCTCATCCAAGAAGGAAGTGAAGTCGTGACAAATTGTCACGGGTTGAAACTTCAGGCCCTTGACGGGAAAATGCGAGAAACGGACTGTGCCAATACTGAAACAATGTTTCGTATCATCCAATCGATCCCCTCGC
>JAHFCZ010000099.1 GCA_023249285.1 bacterium
GGCTTAATGCCTTTGCGACTCAATTCCCGGATCGGTTTTTTGATGTGGGGATCGCAGAAGAACATGCCGTGACCTTTGCTGCAGGCTTGGCGAGATCGGGTGTGCGTCCTGTATTGGCGATTTACTCCACCTTTTTGCAACGTGGCTTTGATCAGGTTATTCATGACGTTTGCCTTCAAGAACTCCCCGTTATTTTTGCCCTGGATCGGGCTGGAATTGTGGGTGAGGATGGCCCGACACATCACGGTGTATTCGACTACGCTTACCTATTACCTATTCCCCATATGACCATTTTGGCACCCAAAGACGGCGATGAGCTTAAGCACATGATGCATTGGGCCATGGCGCAACCTAAAGCGGTTTCTATTCGGTACCCACGCGGCCCTGTTCATACGCAATTGACCACTCAATCTGTTAAACCACTCGCTTATGGGACTTCTGAGCTGTTATTTTCAAGTGTAGAGGATCAGGTTCCGACACAAGTGCTACTCATTGCTGTGGGGTCCATGGTTTGGCCGACCTATGAGGCGGCATTGCGTCTCAGCGAATTAGGGATTTCTTCTCGCGTAATTAACCTGCGCGTCATTAAGCCATTGGACTTGGTCTTTTTGAAACCTTACGTGGCACAAGCTTCCCGTGTGGTTGTGGTTGAAGAAGGCGTCAAAATTGGCGGCGTTTTCTCTCATGTGCGCAATGCATGCGCTGAATTCTCTGATCGTGCCACTTGGACAGGGGTTGGATTGCCGGATCTCTTTATTCCCCACGGCAAACAAGATGCCTTAAAATCTCATTACGGGCTTTCTGTAGATCATATTTTAAAAGAAGCCATGAGCTGCATCTCAACGGCAGCGTAACGCTTATGCGATTGGGTGAAGAAGGAACGATAGCTAAATTTACGATTGCCACTTTTTGGCAGCGTCTCTGTATTGGCTTTATTGATTGGGTCTTTATCACGTTTATTGCGCTTGTCATTGGCACCCAATTTGAGTTTGTGGCGATTGATCGCGCAACGTTGATGCCGTTTATTGTCGGGTGGACTGTGGTTATTTTGGCTTTAGCTGGGATTTTGTCCCGGTGGGGAGGGACGCCAGGATGTTTTGTACTACAGTTCCGTGTCAAAAATTCCCATGATCGTTTTTTGACTTTTTGGTGGGCCCTGCTGCGGTTCTCACCGTTGATACTCGCCCTACTACTTAAAACGCTCTTGTTGCATGGATTTTTGGTGCATTTGCCCAAAGATGCTATTTTTCTGGAACGTAGTGCTCGAATTGAATTAATGGCCCTCTATCATGGAAATTTATACGTCTTTGAACGGATTTGGGCGCAGTATCATTGGGTAGACTTGTTGGTTATCTTGTTTAATAGTGGGCACCGTCGTTCGGCCGTCGACCTTATTTCGCAGGCGTATGTGGTGCAGAAAAGTGATAAAGAATCTTTTGAGCGGTAATTTTATTCAATTTTGCTTTGATATAGATGGTCTCGTTCTCGAATTTCTCTTCTAGGATTTGACCGTGTTCATGCAAGAGATTAACCACATTCATTTGGGTATAGTCCAGATGAAACTCTAAGATCGTCTGGGAGGCTTCTCTGAAATTCATAATGGCCTTAAGTAGATCATCTAAACCGGTTTTTTCCTGGGCAGATACGAACACGTGGGGTGTGAATTTGGCGGCAATCGCCTCAATCGTTTGCCCTGCTTGGTCCATTTTATTGAAGACAAAGATCTGGGGTATTTCATCCGCCTTAATTTCTTTGAGGGTATTGAGTGCGCTTTCGATAAAGACTTGGGCTTTTGGATGGCTTGCATCAATGACATGAAGCAAAAAATCAGCCTCGATAATTTCTTCAAGCGTGGCGTGAAATGAGCTGACCAATTGGTGGGGCAGCTTTTGAATAAATCCAACTGTATCGGTGAGGAGTAAGGTTTCTTTACTGGGTAACTCCAGGGCTTTGGTGGTCGGGTCCAATGTTGCAAAGAGCTTGTTTTCAGCCAAGACATTGGATGCGGTTAACGTATTGAGCAAAGTGGATTTTCCCGCATTGGTATAGCCCACGATCGCCCCTGTAATGGCCGGGATATCTTCCCTTTTTTCGCGCAGCAAATGCCGGTGGGATTTGATTTTTTCGAGCTTCTTTTTAATCGCTGCCATGCGTGCTCGTATCTGTCTTTTATCAACCTCCAATTGCTTCTCACCAGGTCCACGTGTTCCGACGCCACCCCCGCCCAGACGGGAAAGATGGGTCCACAGACGCGTTAATCGTGGAGAAAGATAGTCCAATTGGGCCAGCTCCACTTGGAGCTTGGCCTCAAAGGTTTTGGCGTTTCGGGCAAAGATATCTAGAATCAAGCCTGTACGGTCAATGACTTTAATATTGAGCTCTTTTTCGAGGGCTTTATTTTGACTCGGGGAAAGCTCATCATCCACAATCATTAGGGTGATTTTTTCACCCGCAATAAGCTCTTTTATTTCTTCAAGTTTACCCTCCCCCACGTAATACTTGAGGTGCGGGGTTTCTTTGGTTTGGATGACGGTTTGAACAACTCGTAAATCGGCTGTTTTAGCCAATTGGGCAAGCTCGTTGATCGAGTCTAGTGCTGACCAGCATTGCGTCTTGGCTCTAGGGTTGGAGATGGCAATTAAAAGGGTGTTCGGTGGTGTTTTCAACTGATTTAACGGAAGCTTTTAAGTTTTTGGGCCGCCAGACTATCCAAGGGATTGATCTCCAAATCTCGTTGGAGCTTCACAATGATCCTCTCTTTTTGTCCGGAGTTTGCTACGGCTTGGGCATAAAGTCCGAGTACACTTGCAGTATCTTCGGGATGGAAAATCATGTATTGATCGTAGACCCGAGCCGCATCACCCCATTTTTGATCTTGCGTGTAGATGCTCCCTAAATTTTTCAGGAGCTTAGGGTCTGCCGAATTCTTTTTGAGTTCATTTTCCATATAAGGCACTGCTTTTTGGAGATACTCTCGGTTTTGGGTACGAGAATACAACATGAGACAAAGATCTGCGATGGCCACATTGATTCGTCCGAAATCCTGGTTGGATTTAGCGGTTAGGATATACTCGTTTAAAGCCGCATCATAATTGCCTTTTCGGATGTATAAATCAGCCAAATTGTAATGGGCTTCCGGGATGCGCTCATCAAAGACAATCGCTTTTTGGTAATATTCAAACGCCTCATCAACGCGACCCATCTGATGGAGAAAGTAGGCCAAATTAAGTTGAAAGAGCGGGTTTTTATTATCAATATCAGCAGCGGCTCTAATGTTTGCTTCTGCTTTTTGGAGATATTCCTGATTTCGTGCAGGAACTAGCCCTGCTAAAGTCATATAAATAGACCCTAGGCGATTGCGATACCAAGGGCTTTTATTATCCAACTCGATCATCCGCAATGACATTTCTTCGGCCTTATTGAGATAGTAAAGCTTGTCCTGAAGCTGGGTTTGTTGCGTGGCAAAGTCCGTGTAAACTCGGGCTAAATCTAGTTGATATTGGGCCTCCCAAGGGGCGTAACCAATCGCTTTTTGATATTCCTCAATCGCGTATTTGTAGCGCTGTTCAGAGTCAAAATTGTATCCGTCTCTGTAGCGACGCTCGGCCAAGAATGGCAGGATCGCTTGCCAGGTTAGCAGAACTGCAATGACACAATAGGTGCCCAGTATCCATTTGCTTTTGGGAGAAAGCTTTGAAAGTGAAACTTCGGGTTCCGTCACTTTAGCCATTTTGAGACTCCTCTTGTCGATTTGCCACAATCCCGTGGGCCATACCCACAAAAATATAGAAGAGCACCAAGGTTGCAACGACGCCAAAGTTAAAGAGCACTTGGCCTAAATATACGGTGGCTGCACTGATCAAACCCAAAAGAATAAATCGGTCTGGGTGGTTCTGCATACGTCGATATCCGGCAAGTACCAATGCAAACCATCCTAAAATTAACCAGACATAATAGACGAGAGAGGCGAGCACGCCCCGCGTGGCGAGTGTGTTGATGTATTCGTTATGTAGCTTATCCGGGGTAAAATTGTGGCCCCCCTCTAGAATCCCGTAGTCGGGACGGCGATAATCGGGATACATGTATTTGATGGAATCTGGCCCAGATCCCAAAAGCCAATACTCTCGGATCCAGGGAACCGCACTTTTCCACATGGAGTACCGGGCGGAATGCCCGGCAAAGCTGACTTGATAGGCCGTTGCTTTGCGTTGTGCATTTTCAACTGCTTGGATCCCAGTTTCGGAAGAGTGGGGAGAGAAGACCAAATGGATGCGCTCCACAATGGCTGGCGCTGAAATCACAAGCGCGTAGCAAAAGGCAGTGGCCAAAAGCCAATTTCGAGTTTCGGGATGAAACCCATTGAAATTTTGGCGCTTTGTTAGCAGGTAGAGGCCACCAACCAACATGCTGTATAGAATGAACCCTGACACCAAAGACCCAGACACAAATTGGAGCTTGGTGAACATCACCAATATGGCAACTCTGGCAAACAAAATATTGAGATTGGAGTTCGGGTCCAATCGATAACAAAGTCCCAAAAAGCTGGCTGCGAATACAAGCCGAACCAAATTATCGGCATAAAATGGGAGGCTGGGGAAATCAAATAGAAACCCAATGCTCAGACATAAAATGGCCGCAACGAATTTAAAAAGCTCAGATTTGCTGAGCTGATATTGTCGGGCTTGGAAGGCGAGATATCCTAAAATTATGGAGAGCAAGACTAATGTTAGCGATTTTGAATTAAGATAGACCTTAAAAATATTAAGAAGATACAAGCTTGCGATGACCCCTGTGGTGGCACCACAGTCGATAAAAAATGATTTTTTTGAATCGAATTTGAGAATCTTAAAGGCGATGAGATAGAAGAGTGTAATTGCGAGGCAGAATCCAAGCCATGTGGCGCGAGAAAAGGATAGAAATTGCGCATAAAAAATAATGAGAAGGCAGACAAAAATACTGGGCTTAAGAATCTTGTAGAAGGCGGATTGGGGTCTTTCCGAAAGTGTCAGGAGCCAGCCCAACATAATGGTCCCGACCATGGCGACATACGCACAAAAGTGAACGGGATTGTTGATACAGGCAAAGACACGGGCGGAGGCGTTAATACTCCAGTTCATGTAGTCGAGGCCAAAACTTTGGCAGACACCATAAATTGCCGAGAGTGTGGTTGAGATCAAGATCCCGAATAACAGCCAGGTCACTTGGAAGGCTTTGCGGACCCATTTTGCAAAAAAATACCAGAGGAAGGCATAGTTCACAATCGTGACAATCCCTTCCCAGCGGTCATAAGCTCCAATAATGGCGACGATATGGTTTTGGGCGAAAATGGTGGAGAGAAGATTAAATCCTAGCCAAACAAGCGTGGGGATTTCGAGCCCGATTTTTTTCCAGGTGAAGCCCAAAATGGTCCAGGAGTCGGCTGGTTTTTCTTCTTGAACCTGATCTTTTTTTATTAACGTGTAGAAAATCCATACCCCGATGATGGCAATGGAGCAGAGCCGCAATAATAAGAGCTTATTCACTTCAAAAACGGAACGCGTATAGGAGGTGAAAAGGAGGGGGGTGCCCACCACCAGCAGCAGCAAAAATCCGAGAATAATCTTATCGATCAGGATTTCGAATTTTTGGAGTGTCATGAGAGGGTCCTGTAGTAATCTTGGATGGGTTGTACGTTCAGTTTTTGGACAGCCAATGTTTCTAGT
>JAHFCZ010000100.1 GCA_023249285.1 bacterium
CGCTTCGAGGGCCCCGGCATAATCAAAGCGTTCCAGGGCGGCGGTCGCGGTCTCGACCACACTTTGCATATAGCCCAGCCACGCCTTGTCGATGCACTCCGTCACCTCCGCCAGATCCCCAGCATAGGATTCCGGGCGGGTGTCGAGCTGCAAAAAGACAAATTTACTGGCATTAAAAAGCTTGGTAACCAGTTTTTTGCCAATCACAAAAATCGATTCATCGAAGGCGGTGTCGGCTCCCAGGCGGGCTCGGGCGGCCCAGTACCGCACCGCATCCGCGGAATGCGCGTGAAGCAGGTGGTCGGGCGTGACCACATTGCCCTTGGATTTACTCATTTTTTTACGATCTGGGTCGAGGATCCACCCACTCACCAACACGTGTCGCCATGGGATCTCTTGGTCATGCATCCAGGATTTGGCAATAGTATAAAACGCCCAGGTCCGAATAATTTCATGGGATTGTGGCCGAATATCCATCGGGGCCGGGGCCTCTTGGGGAAGACGGGGGGTTAACGAAGAGGTGGCCCAGGTATCCATCACATCGGGGTCTGCGACAAAGCCATTGGGTTGGTTGCGCTGGGCCTCAGTATAGCCTTTGGGGAGGTGGATCTGGGGGTCCACGGGTAATTGGTCTTCACTCGCAACAATCGGCTTATCGTATTGGGGGTGCCCATGCTCATCCACCGGATACCAGACCGGGAACGGGACCCCAAAAAAGCGTTGGCGACTAATGCACCAATCTTGGTTCAGGCCTTCCACCCAATTGGTGTAGCGCGCTTTCATAAACTCGGGATGCCATTGGATTTTTTCGCCTTGGGCCACGAGTGCAGCCTTGTGCTCCAAAATGCGAATAAACCACTGGCGGGTCGTGATAAATTCGATCGGGCTATCCCCTTTTTCGTAGAATTTGACAGGGTGCTCGATAGGCTCTGGGGGTTTGACCAAGGCCTCACCGAGAATTTCAACGATTTTTTTGCGGGCTTGGTGGGCCTTGAGGCCTATGAGGTGCGTGTAACTTTCTTGGGCCCGTGGATCCCCAAAGGACAGGTCTTTAAACCGGCCGTTATCTCCCAACACTTGTTTGATCGGGAGCCCGGACTGCTTCCACCACTCCACGTCCATCGCATCTCCGAAGGTACAGACCATTAAAATCCCGGTGCCCTTTTCGGGGTCGGCATGGGTGGCCGGAAGGATGGGAATGTCGGCAAAAAAGAGCGGCGACTTCGCGGACATCCCGAACAATGGCTGATAGCGCGGGTCGTCGGGGTGCGCCACCAAGGCAATACAGGCAGGCAAAAGCTCGGGACGCGTGGTGGCAATCACCACAGGGTCCGCACCTGGCACCTCGAAGGCAATGTGGTGGTAGGCCCCCGGGCAAACCCGATCTTCGATTTCAGCCTGGGCCACTGCGGTTCTAAAATCCACATCCCACATGGTGGGGGCTTCGTTTTGGTACACAAAGCCTTTTTTGACGAGATCCAAAAATGACCATTGGGAGGTTTTGCGGCAGTTGTCGTCAATCGTGGCGTACTGGAGCTTCCAATCGACGGATAATCCCAGCTGACGCCACATGGATTCAAACACCGCTTCGTCCTCTTGGGTGAGCAGGTGACAGGCCTCAATAAAATTCTGGCGAGCAACCTCCACATAAGGCGCTTTTTTATCGGTTATTTTGACGGGAGTCCAGTTCGGCTGATACGGCAACTGGCCTTGGCAGGAAATTCCAAATACATTTTGCACCCGTCTTTCGGTAGGGAGCCCGTTATCGTCCCAGCCCATGGGGTAATACACGGCCTTGCCGCACATGCGTTGGTATCGGGCCAATAAATCAGCCTGGGTGTAGCTGAATGCGTGGCCAATATGGAGGGAGCCTGAGACGGTGGGCGGCGGGGTATCGACCGAAAAGGTCGCTTGGTCGGGCTCCGGGGCACGCCAAGTGTAGGTGTCGTGGGCCTTCCAAAACGCCTGCCATTTGGCTTCGACATCGAGGTGTTGGTACTGATTAGGACGGGGTGAATTCATCATTTTAAATTTGGGCTAGACGGCGATGGGGAACTTGATAAATGGGGCAGGATCGTAGTGATTCAGAACAATGTCCTCATAAGTGAGCTCAAACAAGGGCTTTTTAGCGACCGTGACCTCCGACAACGCCGTCGGTGTACGCAGGAGTTGTTCTTCAAGGCCTTCGACGTGATTCAGGTAAATATGGGCATCGCCGAGGGTATGCACAAAAAACCCTGGCGTGAGGTTGCAATCCTGGGCAATCATGACCATCAAGAGTGCGTAGCTGGCGATGTTAAAGGGCACGCCCAAGGCCACATCCGCTGAGCGTTGGTAGAGCTGGCAGTCCAGTCGTCCATTGACCACATAAAACTGGAAAAAGGCGTGACAAGGGGCCAGGGCCATGCGATCCAAATCGGCCACATTCCAGGCGGAAATGATCATGCGTCGGGAGTCTGGGTTGGTTTTGAGGGTGTGTAACAGCTCGGTCAATTGATCGATGTGGGTCTTGTGATAGACCTTTGCCGACGCATCCCAAGTAAATTTTTCCCAATGTCGCCATTGGTAGCCGTAGATCGGGCCTAACTCCCCATTTTCATCGGCCCAAGGGGTCCAAATACCCGTATGTTGTACCAGGTCGTCGTTGATGTTTGTCGCCCCGCGAATGAACCATAGCAACTCGCGAACCACCGAACCGAAGTAGATTTTTTTGGTGGTCAGGAGCGGAAACCCGTCGCGCAAATCAAAGCGCATCTGATAGCCAAAGGTCGAGAGGGTGCCCGTCCCGGTCCGATCGGACTTGGTTTCGCCGTGGTTGAGAATATGGGAGACCAACTCTAAATATTGCTGCATGGTGGCGCATACTGTAGCATATTTTCAAGTAAAATGAAAAATCCGAGCCCCCTTCTATTTCTCGATGATGATCTCCCTTTGTCCGAAGCCCAGGACCGTTATGCGGCACGGCGTCAGGCCCTGGCAAAACAGCTCATCACCCCCGCTGTATTTTTTGCCGTGGATCAGGATTTAAATCGTAACCTCCCTTGGGTGCATGCCCATCTCCCTATTTTCCAAGACCCCACTTTTTTGTGGTTGACGGGGATTACCCAACCTCATTGTGCCTTGGTCCTGTACCCCACCGGTGATAGTCACCTCTTTTTACCTCCCAAAGACCCCAGCAAAGAATTCTGGGAAGGGTTACGATTGGGGGTGGGGATTCCGGAGGCCGAAACCGAAGCCCGCGAACTGACCGGCCTCTCCCATTTACATGCCATTAACACCCTGGGTGATTATTTAGGGGTGACGTTAGTGGGGATTTTTTCAGAGACGCCCATTCCGATTTCGGGTCTCAATACCGTGGCCATCGACGCCCGACTCTGGCCCCTGCGATTGCCGCTAGATTCGGTCGACTTAACCGCCATGGACAAGGCCTGCGCGATCAGTACTATGGCCTTTAAATCCACGCTATCTCACCTCAAAACCTTCAGGTCTGAAACCGAGGTCTGCAGCGTCCTTAATGGACATCTCACTTATTCCAATCCGTTTGGGCTGAGCTTCCCGACTATTTTGGCCTCGGGCGCCAATGCCGCCGTTTTACATTACGGCCAGAATGACCAGCCCATTCCCGAAAATAGTCTGATTTTGATGGATTTTGGAGCGCGGTGGCAGGGTATGCACGCGGATATCAGCCGTACGGTACCCGCCAATGGCCGCTATACCCCCATGCAACGGATTCTGGTGGGTATCGTTTTGGATGCCCAAGCCCACATCGAATCCTTGGTCAAACCCGGCATTCCCATTTCAGACTTAAATACCGCCTGTTGGGCCTTTATTCAGACTGCGTTGGTGACGCGATTTGAAGCGTTGGGTGGGACCTATACCCTCCCCTACACCACCCAACCCCATAATGTGGGGCATTTACTGGGGCGACAAGTCCATGACGGCGATGCCAAGCGGCTGTATCGAACTACCCCACTTGAAGAAGGCTGGGTGATTACCAACGAGCCTGGGCTTTATGGTCATTTTTCAATCACCCTCGACGGCGTGCATTATGACGAAACCTTGGGCATTCGTATTGAAGATGATTTACTGGTCACCACGACTGGCTGTCGGAATTTAACGGAACATTGCCCCAAAGACATGGACGAGATTGAAAGGATTTACAATGAAGAACTGGGTTGAAGCCTTAGAAATGACGTTGGCGGCACTTGCGATTGTATTGGCATTGGTGGTTGGCGCGAGTTATGCGCAGGATTATATGCATCCGATTAAGCCCATTAGCCAAGATATTATCATCGTGCCTTAGGCGCTGTTGCAAAATGGCTCTGTTGAGAAATGCCCAAATGATCCCATTTTTGGCTTCCTCATTTGGAAGAACCAAACCGTGTCAGCCGAGAAACAGGCCCTTTGGACATTTCTCTAACATCGCTTTTTCCTAGGTTTTTGTCATTGACCCCTCTCGTTGAAATAATCTCGGGGAGGGGTCTTGTTGAGCAAAAAAAGCGGCGTGGACTAGTAGTCCATCCCACCCATACCGCCCATGCCACCCATTCCAGCAGATGCATCTTTTTTCTCTTCTGGCTTATCGGCAACCAACACATCGGTGGTAAGGAGCAATCCAACCACTGAAGCGGCATTCTGCAAGGCTGACCGGGCCACTTTAGAGGGATCTACAATCCCTTCTTTCACCATATCCACATATTGACCCGTGCGGGCATTGAACCCAATTCCTGGTTGCGAATTCTTCACTTTATCGATAACTACGGAAGGCTCTTCCCCTGAGTTTTCAGCGATTAAGCGAAGTGGCATTTCCAAGGACTTGGCCACAATGTTCATCCCGAGTCGGATATCCCCAGACTCTAATTCGATGGATTTATTGAGTGTCGGGATTAGGCCCACGAAGGCAGTTCCGCCACCCGCAACAATACCTTCTTCAACCGCAGCACGTGTGGCTGACAAGGCGTCTTCTACACGGTATTTGCGTTCTTTTAATTCTGTTTCAGTGGTTGCACCGACCCGAATAATGGCAACCCCACCAGCGAGCTTGGCCAACCGCTCTTGGAGCTTTTCTTTATCGTAAGATGAATCACTGTTGTCGATTTCACGACGGATTTCTTTCACCCGTTCTGCAATTTTGGCATGATCGCCTTTACCTTGAACGATGGTGGTGTTTTCTTTATCCGCTTTTACTTTTGAGGCTTGGCCCAGTTGGGTCAATTCTGTTGTTTCGAGGCTAAAGCCACGCTCTTCAGAAATGACTTCCCCACCGGTCAAAATTGCGATGTCTTCCAACATGGCTTTACGACGGTCGCCAAAGCCTGGGGCTTTGATCGCCACACAGTTGACGGTCCCACGCAATTTGTTCACGACAATGGTCGCGAGCGCTTCGCCTTCGAGGTCTTCTGCGATGATCACCAACCCACGGCCAGTTTGAACCACTTTTTCCAATATGGGGAGGAGGTCTTTAATGGCTGAGATTTTTTTGTCGGTGATCAAGATGAACGGATTTTCCAAAGAAGCTTCCATTCTTTCTTTGTCGGTGATCATGTAAGGCGAGGCGTATCCTTTGTCGAATTGCATCCCTTCAGCAAACTCGAGC
>JAHFCZ010000101.1 GCA_023249285.1 bacterium
GACGGCAAAACCTGGTCAATGGGTCAAAACCCCCTGGCAAAAAGGCGTCATCGCACAGAGCCGGGTGTATTTAAGCTAAACTCAACTAAACGTCATCACTTGCAACATCTTCATATCCTGTATATACTGGATGCAAAACACACTACCTATGGAAAGGGAACCCAATGCCAGATCATCCAACAAACTTGAGAACGAGATATACCCCTGACGAAAAACAGAGGATAATCGACTATGTAGAAAACAATCGATCCGAACCAATAAAAAATATAGCTAATCGATTCAACATTCCTTTACCGACACTAAATGCCTGGAGAACACGCCAAAAAACAACAAATTCAAGCCTAAACATACCAAATATCGACTCCCAACATCCACCTTCAACCGAACAAAAAAAATTCTCGATAGACAAGAACAAATTACTCACCCTTTTGGACTGTAGATCAGCAGAGACAACTATCAACAATGTACAAATCAAAATAACTGAAAATCAAATAGAGTTTATATGGAAGGAATAAAAACAATGAACACGATATGCGGAATAGTAGCAATCATAGCAATAGTTATTATAATATACTTCATCATGTCACCCACCGCAGCATCAGATTCAAAAGTTACAGCAGGGATTACAATTGAGAAGAAAATCAACCATGAACCCTAAAAACAACTCTCCTGTTTCAAAAAAACCAGAACCTGGGTATAATGAGAGTAACATACCCGTCACGCCTCTTACTCCTCGGAGCAATGCGCATTTTGGACGGGTTTTCTTTTTTCTAGGGCTACGCTAGCTACAATGAAATACACAAAACCACCACTCACCCACGCAGAACAACTTGACCTACTCATCAGCCGCGGCTTAAGTATTACTGACCGAAAGCAAACTGAAAAACTTCTAAACCAAGTCGGCTATTACAGATTAAGCGCTTACTGCATTCCGTTCGAAATTGTTCGACACCAATTTAAAGCAAGCACACATATCAACTCTATCCAACAACTCTATGAATTTGACCGACAACTAAGGTTTCTTCTAAATGAAGCCCTAGAAGTTCTTGAAATAGCATTCAGATCATTAATTGCTCATTTTCTCACCCAGAAATACGGTCCATTTGCACATGAAAACAAATCAATTTTCTATCACACATTTGATCATCTTATGTGGATATCCAAAGTACATGAAGAAGCAAATCGCTCAAAAGAAACCTTCATCAGTCATTATAAAAAAACCTACGAAAATTTCCCTCAGCTACCATTATGGATAAGTGTAGAAATAATGTCTCTTGGCACATTATCACAGATATTTTCAGGCCTATTAAAAATTGATCAAAATGAGATTAGCCTTAAAATCAATCTTCATTCTTCTGTCCTCAAATCTTGGTTACACACCTTAACATACACCCGAAATATGTGCGCCCACCACAGTCGCATTTGGAATCGAGAACTTGCCATTGCAATGATAATTCCAACAAAAGATCCACGATGGACAGGAATAAACACCCGACGAATTGCATCTGTAATATATGCCATTAGTACTCTATTAAAAAAATTAGAGATCCACAACTCCATACAGGAAAAATGGCATACTGATATCTCTCAACTTTTAAATATCTCTCTTGATATTGAAAACGCTAATGAAATAATGGGCTCATCAGACAACTGGAAATATCTCCAAACATTCATAATTAACAATTCTAAACCACCACTTTAGAAGTGTAAAATTGTCACCCCCTTGGCCTCAATGCTACACTACGTACTCATTAAAATCTAAGGAGTACGTCCGATGAAACCCTCACCCTATATCTGGAAAAACGGTGCATTGATTCCTTGGGAACAAGCGACCACCCACGTCCTCACTCACGCCCTTCATTATGGCACCGCTGTATTCGAAGGCATTCGTGCCTACGAAACCCCCAAAGGCCCCGCTATTTTCCGCGCCAAAGACCATTACCAACGCCTCGTCGACTCCGCCAAAATTTATCTCATGGCGCAACCCTATGGCGTAGACGAGATGATCGAAGCCACCCGACACCTCATCCGCGAAAACCAGCTCAAATCCTGCTATATCCGCCCACTCTGGTACTACGGGTACGGCGCAATGGGCCTCAACCCCGGCACCAACCCGATTGACACCATCATTGCAGCCTGGGAATGGGGCTCTTATTTAGGCGAAGAAGGCCTCGAAAAAGGGATTCGCGTGAAGGTCAGCTCCTGGTGCCGATTCGATAGCCGCGTGATGCCCCCCTTGGCCAAAAGCTCCGCCAATTACCTCAACTCTGCACTCGCCAAAACCGAAGCCCTAAGCTGCGGCTATGACGAGGCCATTATGCTCAACCTCAACGGAACGATCTCCGAAGGTCCTGGCGAAAACATTTTTGTCATCAAAAACGGGGAGATTTTCACCCCCCCCACCTCCGACGGCGCATTAATGGGCATTACCGCCCAGAGTGCCGCACAAATCGCCCAAGACCTCGGCTACAAAGTCACTGCCAAAACCATTACCCGCGACGAGCTCTTTATTGCGGACGAGCTGTTCTTCACCGGCACTGCCGCCGAAATCACCCCCATCCGCGAGATCGATAATCGGATCATCGGCAGCGGCAAGCGTGGCCCCATCACTGAAAAAATACAAAAGACCTTCTTTGATGCGGTCAAAGGCCAAAACGCCAAGTACGACAGCTGGCTGACGTATTTATGCGAATAGCCTAATTCACTAGCGCTTGGCATTCCCACGCTCACATTTGTCATTCCCACAAAGGTGGGAATCCAGGTCTAGCCTAATTTGACGTCCTGGATCCCGGATCAAGTCCGGGATGACATACACACTCTTTTCCCCCTAAAACAACATCGTTGATGACATTGGGAGTTTTCTCAACAGAGCCTCTAAGCCAGAGTCCTGTTCAATTGCTTCAAAAATAACAACAATGCCTGGGCCGACAACTGCCCGGGCGCAACAGGCACGTCACCCAAATAACCGTAGGTCAGGGCTGAGCCAAAGAGCCCACCCACCATCCGAGAGGGTTTACCCAACGGACCCATCCCCAAAACACAGCTAGGGAGCGTCGCATTGCAACGATGGCAAAACGACAATAGCCGCACCAAGTCCTCAGAAGATTGCACCAGAGCTGCCAATTTAAATAAATCCGGGGACAATCGCAACGCAGACTCAAACATCGCGTTCAAGCCCGACTCATCCGGCACCCCCTCAAACCGATGCTCGGACACCAATACTTTTTTCCCCGCCTTGCGCGCCAAGGCCACAACCGCCTCTCGGATCGGGGTGTCCACCTCGACATCCACCATATCCACATGCGCCAAAAATTTCTCAAAAAGCGCTGGACGAATAAACACATTATCGGGTGTCTCACGCAAGGTGCCCAATAGACCGAATCGCCGCAATTGCGCCACCTGGGCCACGTAATTAAGCGCATCATGCAGCGGGCCCTCAAAGAGATCCAAACGGACCTCTAGCAGCGTTAACCCCTCCCGATAGAGCTGGTCCAGATACGCCAAGGAATAAGGGCGATCCAAAACCCCAATGACTTTCACTTCTTCGCCCACTAGCGTTGGGCCCACATAAAAAGGGGCCATTAAAGCCATTTTCGGATTCGGGCATCCGCTTTAGCAGGCTCCAAATAGCCGACCCATTGATCCACAATGTTTAAATTGCGATCCACGACAAAGGTCGCCGGAACCCCTTGAATGTCCCCAAACACACTGGCCAAATCTCGGTTATCCATCACCACGGGATAATTAATGTGATACTGCTGGGCAAAACGTAACGCCTCAGGCTTCGTCCCATCCACACAGACCCCAATAATCTGGAAGCCCTTCTTGGAAAGCGCGGTCTGGAGACGCACAAAATCAGGAATTTCTTTTCGGCAAGGCGGACACCAAGTGGCAAAAAAGTTCACCACCACGACTTTCCCCTTGTAGTAACTCAAGTCTATCAACCCACCCTTGGCAGGCCGTAACTTAACCCCATTCACGCTGACCCCAAAGGCTACCGTGCTAAGCACCAACAACACACCCAAAATTGCACTGGCTTTAAGCCCCACAAATTTCATAAATAAACCCTCCATCTCTAGTCTAGCATTCGTATTATCTAAGTTCCACTTGAAAAAGGTTCTATAAAATTATATATATAATAAATATGACAATTTTAGACACTTTAATCACGTTAAGTCTTGTCCTCGTTTTGGGAATCGGGATGCCAACCGTGTCCTGGCGCCTCCTGCAGTCCCGGTCCGCGGCCTTAATCAGCCTCCAAACTTGTTCACTGTCACGGATGAAGGCCATGGCCAGCGGGCAAGATGTCAGCGTTCCCCTTTCGCAATTCCAAGCTCAATGCCCGGGCATCCCCATGAGCCTGAACATTACCAGCTTCGGATTCAAATCCACTGGTCGCACCCGAAATGCCGGCACGCTCAACCTGCCGCCCTATCGTATTACCGTCGGAGTCGGGTTCGGACGCCCACAATTGAAGGCGCTATAGATGGGGACCCTGCTACTCGACCTCGCCATGGGGCTAGGCCTCCTGATTTTCACACTCGGGTTCTGCCTCGCGACCTTGCACCAACTCTCCCACACCCTGACTCGCCAAGCGCAGTTTACCCGGGCCCTCATCCAAGCCCAAAATCAACTCCAACCGGCTCTCGACAGTCCCGGCCCTGGAACCATACTCATTTCCGCACCCGTGGATGCCACCCATACCTTGGAGATCCTCCAATGAAACACAATGGGTTTTCAATCTTAGAGCTCTGCCTCGTTCTCTGCATTCTTTCCCTCACATTTCCGGCCATTTTAGGGGTCTGGATGCAGCTCTGCCAACACCATCACGATGTTCATACCCAATGGATCCAAAATTCCGAGCTCACCTACATCCTCACGACGCTCAACACGGAGCTGCTGGAATTGCGTAGTCTGAGCCTCTCTGGACCCACCCAGCTCATCGGCCTCAGCCTTGATGGCAAGGCAGTCCAAATCACCTTCCAAAATGGCAGCCTCAAGCTCAAACACGGGGCAGGTTCGGCCCTAGCCCTCAATACTGAACTCAAGCTCAGCAGCCTCACCTTTACGCACCCCCAACCCCACCTGGTTGCCACCCGCATGACATTCCCCACCCAAGCCCCTTTGGAGGTACTATTGAGAACACCCAATGCCGACTAGCCTACGCCGTTATAATGGATTTGTACTCATTCTGACCTTAATTTTGATGGGGGGAGTGTCGATTTTAATGCTGACATTGATTAAGCTCACCCAACTCCAAACCCTCGAAACCCACCTCCATTTCAAGACCCTTCAGGTCAATCTTTTGGCCCAATCCGGACTCAATCGGGCCAAGACCCAAATAGCGACACTCCCACTGGTCACAGAACCCGTCCGGGCCACCACACTCACAGCTCTTCCCAGGACCCTGACCACCCCGGCTGGCACCACCTTATATCTAGCCAAAAGCAATGCCGCTGTGTACAGTGTAGGCAGCTCCCAAAACACGGCCTATCTGGCCGTTTATCGGTGGAATTACACCCTCACAACCGGGGGAGTGCTAACCTGGACTTCTTGCGAAAAAGTGAACTAGCCCTTTGAAGGAAATACTCATGA
>JAHFCZ010000102.1:0-3063 GCA_023249285.1 bacterium
TAGGGATAGAATCGGGGGATGAAAACGCAAATTCACCATGAGATCGAAACCCTTCTGACCCAGGCTTTTTCGCCAGTGGCGTTAAACGTGATCAATGAAAGCCATGAGCATGCGGGTCATCGATACGGTGCCGAAAGCTCTCATTTTGCAGTGACTATCATCAGCCCTGCGTTTGAGGGGAAAACCCCCGTCCAATGCCATCGCCTGGTTTACACCGCACTGAAGTCCGCGATTGAGGGTGGAGTTCATGCCCTTAAAATCAACGCAAAATCAAATTTAGAAGGGCCACTCAATGGTTAACTTTCTCCATCGCGCCAAGGCTGCGTTGTCCCCCGTATCGGCCCACGCCACTGAGATCGAAGTCTCCCACGGCAAGGGCTGTTATTTAGTCGATACAAAAGGCAAAGCTTACCTGGATTTTACCTCCGGGCTTGGGGTGTGTTCGACGGGACATTGTCATCCAGAGGTGGTGTCAGCCATCCAAAATCAGGCTGCTTCTTTGATCCATGGTTGCTTGGGGATCGTCTATTACGAACCGCCGATCGCTTTGGCTGAAAAAATAGGGCAAATATTAGGGGGCTCCGAGACGAATCTCACCAGTATCTTTTTTACACAAAGCGGCTCAGAGGCCATGGAAACCGCCATTAAATTGGCCAAATATGTGACCAAAAAACACAAGCTTGTGGCCTTTCGGGGGGGATTTCATGGACGAACCCTCGGGGCATTGTCCGTCACGACCTCCAAAGAAAAATATCGTGCAGGCTATGAGCCGTTACTAGAAGGCGTGTCTTTTTTCCCGTATCCGTATTGTTATCGTTGCCCTTGGGGGAGAGAACGCGCAACCTGCGAGGTGTATTGTGCGGACCATGAGCTAGCACCCTATCTGGAGGCCCTCGATAATCAGGTCGCTGCCGTCATCATTGAGCCGGTGTTAGGGGAGGGCGGCTACACCTTTGCCCCCAAAGAATTCATCCAAAAACTGGTTCAAAAATGCCGAGAAAAAGGGATCTTGGTGATCTTTGATGAAATCCAATCGGGCATCGGCAAAACCGGGACTTGGTTTGCCTTTCAACAATTGGATGTGGCGCCAGATATTGTCACGATTGCCAAAGGGATCGGCTCTGGATTGCCACTGGGTGCGTGTGTCTCGACCCCTGAAATTATGAATCAATGGACCAAGGGTGCACATGGCGGAACCTATGGAGGGAACCCAGTCACCTGTGCCGCCGGCTTGGCCAGTCTGAAGGTGATTGAAAAGGCCTTGCCAGCTGTAGCGGGTCTGGGAAAATTAGTCCTAGAGCGATTACAGTCTGAGCTGAAGGATCATCCGTTTGTGGGGGAGATTCGGGGGCAAGGCCTGATGATCGGCATCGAATTGGTCACCGATAAAGTCGCCAAAACACCGGGCGTTGAGCTGGTTAAAACGGTACTGAAAAAGTGCCTCGATCAGTACTTGATTGTGGTCTCATGCGGAATCGAGGATAATGTCATTCGATTGATTCCCCCATTAACCATTACAGAATCAGAGTTGCATAAGGGGCTAGATATTTTGATTAGTGTTATTCATGAATTGCATTAAGGGAAAACACGCCATTACGGAGGCGCTCAAAGCACGGTCGCCCATTGACCGGATTGTGATCCCGTATGATTTGCGAGAGAAGTCCGATTTTAAGGTCATAATTGCCCTTGCAAGACAGGCCCAAGTCAAGGTTCAGATTGTCTCAAAACAGGCCTTTGCCAAACAGTCCTTGGACCAAGGCGAAGACCATACCCAAGGTATTATTGCGTATTTACCGATGGCCCAACATGCGGGGATTGAAGAGCTAAACCCCACCGAACATCCGGTGTTGGTCATTTTGGACCATATCGAAGATCCCCATAACATGGGCGCCATTTTGCGAACCTGTGAAACCCTGGGTGTGAAAGCTGTGATCTATCCGAAAGACCGGCAATGTCAAATAACTCCCACGGTGGTGAAGGTCGCGTCAGGGGCCACCCAACACCTCAATATGATTCGCGTGACCAATCTCGGCCAAGCCGTCGATAAGCTCAAAGAGCTGGGCTATTGGATTTACGGGAGCGATGACCAAGGTGAGGCCGATTTGGATCATTTCAAACCCAATCTGCCATTTGCTTTGGTATTAGGCAATGAGGGGCGTGGGATGTCCACCTTGCTCACCAAAAAGCTGGACGCGCGAATTCGAATTCCCTTGGTAGGGGCGGTATCGTCGCTGAATGTCTCGGTGGCCACTGGGATCCTGTTGTACCAGCTAACACGGATCCGAGCCGTAGGCCAGACATGAGGCCAAACATTATGCCCAAAATTATGCCAAACATCTTGATAGTGGGATCAAAAGACAGCATCCACCGTCAGCTAATCGTGCCTTTTATCACCATTGTCTCGGTGATGACCGTGACCTCAGCCATCTTATTTGGCGCGATTCTCTCCAAAAAAGTTTTGGCCCCGGCCATTGTGATTTCCGTCATTATCAATATGGTGATTTTTGTCGTCTATTCCAGTATCATTCGGCGCTTCACGCAAAAGCTGGACTATCTCACCCAAATCGCACTGAAAGTCTCCAATGGCGATTTTACGCAGAAAATCTTAATTAATACCGATGATGAGGTGGGGCAATTGTCCCGAGCCTTCAATGGCATGATCCAAAACATCAAGGAGTCTTCCCTCCGGCTGACTGAAGAAAAAAATCGCTCTGAGGCCGTCATCTCCTGTATCCCCGAGGGGATTATCGTGACCGACACCGAAAACCATCTTATTTTGGCCAACGAACGCGCCGAATCCATTTTTAAATTCTCTTCTGAAAAAGCCCAAGGGAAGCTCCTGTTGGAATATTTGAACAACGAAGATTTGATCGCGCATTTTAGGGAAGAAGTGCAATGGCAAGGCAAGCGTTTGGTCCGCGAAATTCATTTGCCAGATGCCGAAGGTAAAGATCGGATTTACGCCTTGATTTCGAGCCCGGTGATCGCCAGCAAAGACGAGGGTCGCATCGGGATTATTACCATTATTCGCGACGTGACCCAAGAAAAAGAGCTCGGCGAACT
>JAHFCZ010000102.1:3163-5536 GCA_023249285.1 bacterium
AAGGTAAAGATCGGATTTACGCCTTGATTTCGAGCCCGGTGATCGCCAGCAAAGACGAGGGTCGCATCGGGATTATTACCATTATTCGCGACGTGACCCAAGAAAAAGAGCTCGGCGAACTGCGGGATGGGTTTTTACGGACGGTGACCCACGAATTACGTACGCCCTTGACCTCCATTATTGGGTTTCTGGAGCTGATTAAAGGGTCGACCCAACAAGCGCTCTCAGACCAGACCCGCAAATGGATCCAGATTGCCCTGCATGAGGCCGCAAACCTGAAAGAGCTCATCGATGATCTTTTGGACCTGTCTCAGATTCGGGCCGGCCGGATGCGGATTCAGCATGAGTACCTCAATGTGGTCGAGCTCTTCAGCAGCCTTGTTCAGACGTTTCAGCCGCTTGCCCAACGCCGACAATTGGATTTGATCGCGGGTGCTGTAGACCCCAGCCTGGAAATTAGTGCGGATGGCTCCAAGCTCCGACGTATTTTGGTCAACCTCATTTCCAATGCCTTGAAATTTACCCAGGTGGGTTACATTCGCCTGGACTGTGTGGATGATGCCCACGAGATTATTTTTTCAGTAACCGATACCGGGATTGGACTGCGCGAAGACGAAACTGAGGTCATTTTTGAGAAATTCCGCCAGATTGATTATTCGTCTACCCGAAAATACGAGGGCATTGGTCTGGGGCTATCCATCGTCAAACAATTGGTGGAAATGCACGGCGGACGGGTATGGGTCGTGAGCGTATTTGGGAAGGGCAGCACCTTCTACTTCTCTTTGCCAAAGACAAGCTAGTTTGTTACAATTCGTGCGCTTCTCGCTTTGGAGGGGTTGCAGAGTGGCCAAATGCAACAGACTGTAAATCTGTCGGGCTTCGCCCTTCGTTGGTTCGAATCCAGCCCCCTCCACCACATTTTCAATTACCCCGGATCGAACCAAGCCAGCGCAAAGCGCTGAGGGGGAGGCTCAGGCGAATTTAATTCCCAAAAATGTCCAAGAAATACCCCAAGCCATGCCCATATATAAAACGACCGCTTCTCCTCGTCTAAAAAAATTCCCAGGATCTCAACGAAACCGATTGGTAAAAAAAGCGCTGAGTGACCTTTGGGGATGGGCAACAGAAAAACTTGAGCAGCCAATGCTGATTCAGGCCCCGGGGGAAAATCGAAACGAATGGGTAAAGAATGCCCTTGAAGAGTTAGTAATTCAGGCGCAAAGAACCCTAGCCGGCCTAGTGATCGCCTTGGCGGTCAGCCCAGATAGTTTGACCGAGCGTGCAAAAGCCTCACAAAATGCGAAAACGGATGCAGAGCCTGATGCGCGCATCACGGCTACAGCCGCTGGATTGCATGCCATGGCAGGAAACAACGCTGGCGCTGCCCAGCGGGCAATGCAGATTGGCGGGCTTGGGCCTGACACGGTACCAGGCCAACTTGCGAGCACCACTGTTCAGGGATTAAGGCTAGCAGGCGGTCTATGCTCCTTTGGGATTGGACTAGTCTATACGACAGCTGTAGCTGAACTCGTCAGGAATGTAGAACGTCTGGTGAAGGCCACACAATCGACATCCCCAGATAAACGCGTCACTGACCCCAAACTGAAACAAATCGTCGACGAGGGGCTAGGGTTATTGGCGGTGTTTGCATTGCGTCCAGGGGCAGGCGAGCGGTTTGCAGCTAATGCGACAACCATCGGTGGACTAATAAGAGACGCGGCTGAGGTGATTTCAGATGCAACCCAATTCCCAATGGCTGGGGCGCTTACCACCCAAGGCGGGTTCACAAGTGCTGAGCAGAGCGAAATAAGAGCCTGCTTAAGTCCCCATGGGATGACGGCAGAATTTTTTGTGCCGGGTAGTCCAAATGGCTTAACCATAGTGGGGATGCCCAATATTCATGATTCGACAGGACCCGACTTCTGGAAAACTCGGATGAGGGAAGAAACAGCATTGCTCGCAGCCTGCCTGGAAATGGCGCTTCCCAAGGCTAAAGTCGTAGTCGTGATTGAAAATCAAAGCTTTGGAGGGATTACCCGTACTAAAATAATGCACGAATATCCAGGGAAAGAAGAGGTCCTGACTCAAGTATTGCCCCCCTCAGTATCAATAATAGGCGGGGATACACAGGATAGTACCAATCAGCCACCCTTTACACTACAAGCTGCGTTAAGCGGCCCCACTGGCCCCTTGGACAGGCATAAAGGATTATTTCAAGTCGCAGGTCTTTTTGAGAACGAATGGCAGGCGTTGTCCCCCGATCAACAAAGCCGACTTTTGCAACTAATAGCAAGTAACACAAATGAGCGGCATAGTGGGGCCTTTTGCCGGTGGGCAGCATTAGCGGCAACCCATAGAGATAGTGGTGGCTCA
>JAHFCZ010000103.1 GCA_023249285.1 bacterium
GGGCCGGCTGTTTTGTGATAGTTTAATCGGACTTTTTATTTTGCGCCTGTAGCTCATCTGGATAGAGCGTCTGTCTACGGAACAGAAGGTAGGGTGTTCGAATCACTTCAGGCGCACCACTAATTAGCCTCAAATTTAATAGATCCGTGAAAAATAAGCCTCTTCTTTCGTACATTTTTCGTACATATAGGTTTCCAAGACACCCTGATAATGCAGGTGTGCGGACCATAACCAGCGAATTTAGTGCGTTTTTGGGATTCCTGATAGATTAATCGTGAGAACCGGTTTATTGTCCAGAATTTTGAAGACTTCCGAAGAATCAAATGAGAGATTACCTTTGATTTCTTCGTAAGTTTTAATATTCCCAAACTCATGCGTAAAAACCGGCCTCCCCAGGTGTTTCTCGGCTGCTTTATGAAATACCTCAAAAGGCATACACAGGAACTCTTGATGCGCTTGGAATACCGCTCTCTCTGAATCGTTCATATTCTCCCAAAAATTGGTTTTATATAAAGCGATAGCCTCTTCTTTGCTTAATAATCGTGGAGCATTCATGTTTCATCCCTTTCAAATCACCACCCCTTTTGGGTTGTCGCTCTACTCTACCCCATATTGACCACCTGGCTCAACATCCGCTAGTGTACATTCTGAACACGCAGGCGAAAGGGATTTGAGATGGAAGAAATCGAAATGCAACCAAACTTTGTAGAATTTCAAAGTGAAATGGAATATGGGGAAAAAGATAATTGCCTCACATTTATTAATCCCCCTCTTAAAGGCGTTAAAGTTACGATGGAAGGAGTTGAGATGCAAGAATCAATCGAAAAAGCATTAGAGAAAATTGAGGAGTCATTTTTACAAAATCCACCAATAAACAAAAAATACATCGATTCAAAGGGTGTCGAATGGGAAGCTTACTGGCACCCAGGCTTCACTGGAAACTTAGCCAAACGGTTTGACGTCCCACATTGGCGAGCTAGAGCTCTAAATGGCATGGGTGACTTTCGCCTTGCATGGATGCTGCATAATGGCGATTTGATCAAATCCAACGCGGTTGGGATGGAAGGTTCTTACACTCCTCAATTTGAGATCGGTGGAAACTTTGAATTAGAAGGGCACAATATTGTGAAGGTAGATCTTTTGGAGATCAGTTTGGCATCGCCCCACCCCTCTCAACCGCATCCGGCGTCACCAACCGCTCAGCCCAGTGATGTGTCACATTGTAGCGACGGCCCATCTCAGTCATCATCCGCACGGACCGAATAAAACACTCGTGGTCGTAGGCGTCCGACGCCCTCTCAAATTAGAAGCCGTCGGACCTCATGTAGGCGAATCTTAATTAGGCTTGGTGTTTCTAGCTCGCAATACAACCTCATCGTGAAGGCCTTGAATAAACGCACCCGCTATTCCATCGAGGACATCGGGCACCAAGGATAAAAATTTAATTTTGGCATACTGAAACTTTGCCTCCCCAGCTTCCGATGCAAGGTATTTTTCAGCGCTAAAAATACATTCCAACCCCAGTGCACGTGCCGTTGGATTTTTTATCATCTCATCAAGGTTTAGCTTTGAAAGTCTACCGCCAGTCTGTTTGCCGATAAAATACCCAATAGTAGGCCCAAAAATTGCAAGAACCCCAACTATACAAACATCCGAAATGCCCATAAAAAACCCTTTCATTTCCAACTCGAAATTAGACCGATCACAACAAATAAAACCACCAAAACCTCTGCATCACTGACTTGAACGACCATGGCTCACCTCCTAAATCGATCGATCACGTTTCGCAAAATTATCACCCCCAAGTACACCGGCCAAATAGCCACCGCAATAGCCAAAATGGTCATCATGCCAAAACCACGGGCTCGTAGTTCCTACCGGATAAAATGCGTAATACCTGCTTCCGATTCCTGGGATCGCAGCTCACATGAATCCATGCAGGCTCTGTGATATCCCCAAACTCAAGGATTACCTGATCGAAAGCCACATTCTTGATCACCCATTTTGCAAACTCCAATTTCGTGACCTTGACGGGCAAAACGTCCGCGCAATACCCCAGTTTGTGACCGCTTGTATCGCTACCTCCAACCGCCCGATTCAATGCGGGGCACCGGTAACCTGACGAGATAATTAATGGCCCCAGTGCGTCGCGTGCGGGCTGGAGAATTGTTGTGCATAAAACTTTCAGGCACTCGACAACGCAATCGGGTGGCGTGTTGTCTATCCCTAATAATTTAGCCTTTTCAGAATAAGCCAGCTCGGACAATTGAAAATTTTGGCTTAAAAAGTCAGGCGCACTCATACTCGAAACCCTACCTTTAATAAACCGGCCAACAGACATGACCCTGCGATGTACGCTAGCGTGCAAAAGAAAGCGACCTTGACCAAAAGCCCTTCCTGATTGACCAGGACTCCGGTAATTTTATCAGTGAGCCCGTCCATTTTTTCATGCATTTTTGTCCGGGAATCACGCGCGTCATCTCGATCCATTCGACACTTTTCCTCATGCGAGTCCCTCCACTCTTCCAATCTTGCGATTCGTTGAACCATCTCGGTATGCACCTCCCTCGTAATCTCTCCCCCACTCCCCTTCTCTGACATTTGAATCCCCTTTTAAAACAGCTTAACGACCGTTAGTCTGGTTACATTCGACCCAGGCAGTACATCTACAGACGCGCTATCCCCCCGAAGTTGCCGAACCCAAATAGTGACGTAGTCAGATTCGGCCAGAGTCACAACCTGGCTCATATGAAATAATGATTTAGAGCTCGATTGCGGCATAACTCCCCCGTACCCCATGATCGTGTCCGATGCCCCCGTTGTTTTTTGGATGTAAATCTCGCCCGATTCAACAACATTGGTCATCACAAATGGGATGATGAGGTATGTCCCGGCCTCTGGAACTGTCACCCGCCCGGGATTGCTTGAATTGTCATGCATCCCGCGTGCATCCAACGCTTCAGCGTCCCAGGTAATTAACTGGAATGTTGAGGCATGAGATGGGATGCTCTGCCCGGATCCCGTCTTGTATACATCACAGCGGGCTTGGTTGGATAGCGTGAGTATCTGAATGTAGGCATTTCTGAAGGCATGTGTCGTATCGCCTATATCGATAGCACCGTTTACCGATTCCCCATCGGCATTCGTTGGTAATAACGGTGCCCCGTAGTTCACGTGCTTAAAATTCCCCATAATGACCTCGGCTAGTAGTGGATCCCCATCTTCAATCGTCGTAAATGCCATGATTTTCCCTCTCCTTAGACTATTTTTTCCGCCGTGATAGCAAAAACCCAGTTTTGGAGGTCCTTTTGCACACGGGTAACCATGTAGCTCTGGTTGAGGATGTTGATACTCCCCGTTAGACGCCCCCAGATTGACGTATCGACCCAGGCGGACCCATCTCCCCAACGAGGGACTCCGCCGATCGGAAGAACTCGCCCAAAACTTTTGATTCTGATCTTGTCTAGGGTGCTCAAAATATTGACCATGAACTTTGATGTGAACTCGAGGATTGGGCGAGATTTTTCCCAGTAGGACAGATACGATTGCAGCACTGGAAGCCGGTCTGAAAGATCAATGCTCTGCAAATCGATTTGCTGGGGATCGTTGAGGTATTTTCGTACCAATATGGGGTCTTCCGACGTCACCGTGATTTTCCCACCTGAATCATCGTCGCACTGGAATACAGTACGGACCCTTTCTGCACCCTCATCATCAAATTTTGTGATTTTGAAAATGTCTGGAAACTGCGTACCAGCTCCTAAAAAGCTCCACTTTATTTCGCTTGTCTGTGTTCTTGGCGCAAATGACCAAACTGTACCCACTAGCATTGGGATTGAGTTTGAGAGCTGTGCCATTTGCTTTAATATGGTCCAATAATTGCCCGATAAAGAAGCGCTATCCGTCACAGTCTTATTGTTCGTCGGCGATGCTGCAACGTAGGGTATGAAAGTCGTGATTTTGGACTGGTTCATGATCGCGTTCACAACCTGAGAAACCGTTTTAGAGCCCGTCAAGGCCAAATCTGTAATGAGGTAATGGGTTAGTACTGAGCTGTATGGCAAAACCGTCACACTAGCGACCTGTTCTTCACTCATAGCCACTTTATCGATAACGCCCTCAAACACCGTGGCTACGCCTATCTCGGTGCCTGAAGAATCAAGGTAGCCGGACTCAATTTTTAGCTTTGTGAGCTTTCGGTTCAAATATGTTGTGCTTGGTGCCCAAATCGAGTGTGAATCGCTCTCAACGTTCCAATACCCTTCAGTATTGACGAACTGCATTTGTAGGCTGCTGATCTCGAATGTCCCAATATCGCCTGGGTTGTGATCGATCTCTAACGAAAAAGCCCCCCAGTCAATCACTTGGTCCCTGCTACGATAAAAATCGATCCGCTGCCAATTGGACTCGTAAGTTCCGTCAATCAGGCGGCGCTTAATGTAGCATCGCCGGATGACTTTATGAGTGTTTTTCTTCAGTGTTTGGGCCAGAGTAAGGGTCATACCTCTTTCATCTCCACGTCGATTAGAGCCCCGATACCGATCATGTCGCTTTTCAATTTCGGCTCAAAGTCGTTGACCCAGTTCATCAAAAATATGTCCTGAGTTCGGAATCCGTCTTGGGTGTAGCTATTCACCCCACCATTCATTTGCACAAAAACCGGGTCGCCAAGGTCGTGGATGGTCCGAAACAGGCTCACATCGGTATCGCTGGCATCGGTAAAGGACGCTTTTATTGATGCCTTACGCCCGAATAGTGCCGTGTAACTACCACCTGTGTAGGTTTGCCCCACAATCTTGGCGTCCTTGTACCCAAAGTCGAGTTTTGAAGGGTTCTTTTGGACCTCTCCGATCAATTTTGTAGCAACAAAATTCGATACGAACTTTTGGGCATCTTCGATCATAGCGTCCTGTAATCTCAGGAAAAGCTTTGACACCGTTGTTGGTGTAAATGAAAACATGGTGTTTGGGGTGGCATTCCCACTCCAATTGAGGATTGGCGAAAAATCAATATCGTCAGAAGTGCCATATCGTAACGTTCCGAGCTTAATATTGTGCCCAAGCACAAAAATGGTGTCGATTAAAACCGGGGATGGGAATGTAACTTGGAACACCTCATCAGTATCATCATCGGATCCAACCGAAATGATCTTGGTTGTCGGATCTCGGTCATAAAGAAACTGCGAAACGGATTCGTTGGCACTCGTAAAACCGTAGGTGCACAGTTCCGTGAGCTTATTGTCCTCGTAAAACTTGAGATTCGTGCCCATTAGTTGGATATCTCCCCTGTGTGAAGCATTCTTTTTTGCTCACGCCAAACGAATTTTGCGAGCTGCGTTCCGTCCTGAAGAACGATCACCCCGCCTTGTTGGCCGCCACCTTGAAGCGAGCTTATGATCTCGCCCAATTTTGATAGCGGAACTACAGCCTCCGGCTCCCCAGCTTCGCCAATTGTCGCCAGTGTCCCGCCGGGTTTTGGCATGACAACCCCGCCCTCTGCAAGCTG
>JAHFCZ010000104.1 GCA_023249285.1 bacterium
TTCAGAACAATCAAATACATTGTCTATGGCACCCCTTTTTCTGTCCATTGAAATGTGAATACTCACCTTCGTTGCCCTCGGATCGCCTCTAATTCTGACCTAGTTTTAGGGATAAGCTCATCTTTTCGACTTTACAGAAATTTTGCCGCACTATCTAGATTGACTCTATACATTACTTAAAATCACCAAAAAATATACTCAAAATAATCAAAATTAAAAATTTATGAAATTTTAAAAAAATATTACCGATAATAAATATAAGTAGAAACACAGGAATAAAGGAGAAGCCAAAAGTGCACAAACTCAAGACTCAGATATTATTTATAATTTTAAGCGTATTTTTAACACAAATAAGCATCCATGCCGCCACTACGTTTCATTATTACGATGCCTTCATCAAAGGAATCCGAGCAGATAATCAGATCTATCTCTCCTGGGTCAATCCTTCCAATATCCGTCTACCAGTCACCCTAGAACGAACAACCAATTCTATTTCTTCAACGGCATCTATCCAATGGACCCCCATCGCAACCGCCAATACCACCACATTTATTGATACCACGATTTCGCCAGCGATCCTGACTTATGCCTACCGGATCCAAGCCGCCAACGTCTCTGGCAATTCTAAAACTTCCTACCCCACTCCAATTTTCAATAACAAATATGCACAGATCGTCATCGCCCCTGACGATACGCTCTACACAAGCGCCATTGGAAATTATGAGCAAGTCATTAAATATGATGCCCAAGGAACTTCCCTCGGTATTTTCTCAGCGCCAAGCACCAATCAAACAGCATACCCCGTCTATTATGGGACGGCCGTAAACAACTCCAACCTCTTCGCCCTCTCTAGCTTATCCCCGAATATCCAAAAATTCGGTTTAGACGGCACATTTCAAGGTTCTTTTGCCAATCTTTCACCCCACATCTCCGGATTCGCTTTAACTCAAAACAATCAATTTATCCTACTCGATGCCGCAAACCGCTCATTCAAAGTAACGGCATCAGATGGCACCCTCATTAGAACTATCCCCATCCATGAGCTTGTCCCGAGTTCAAGCGCCCCTGCATTCTGCACTCTAGATTCACAAGGAAATACGTATATCGGAATCCATAACCAAAGCCTATACTCCATTCTAAAATACAATTCAAACCTTGAATTTGTCACCACGGTTACAAGCACAAGTAATATTCCATTAGTTGCCTTTATTCGGGATAACACACTGTTTTATACCTCACTAGATGCTACGGGAACCATAAGTAGTCAACTTTTCAGAATTAATCTCACGAACAATACCCCCAAAACACCCCTCAGCTTCCCCACCAAAGTCTTTAGCGCTCAACCCAATTCTCAGAATCTCCTCTGGACCACAAACGAAACAGGGCATCTCTACAGTTATCCCCCCCCACAGATCACTACCCTCCAAGCAACATCCTTCCCAAATTCAACCCTAGTCCACCTTCGTGCTATCCCTTCGGCCCCTGGAGTCGAAAGCATCACCATTATTCGTGCCACGAACCACTATCCCACCTCACGAACAGACGGAACTGTAGTGACTCAAAATTGCACCAGCACCGAGCTCAATGACAAAGTGCCCCATGAAGGGATCTATTACTACGCTGCGTTCACCTCTTCATGGTGGGATCTTGCTACCCCCGCAACCACAAGAGTGGAGGTTCGTACAACCTTCGCAGACTTAGTCCATACCTCTCGCTTAGATGAAAGCATCCTTCTGGCAACCCAGAACGTCACAATCCCTATTTTACATCCACAAATTGGAATTTATGGAACAGCCTCATTAAATTTGACCACCATTTACACTTCATCGGACTCTCGACTCGGCATTTATAGTGGCTCTATCGGTGAACTCCTCCTCTCCACCAAAAATGCCGTATGGCGCGACCTGGGGAATGTCTACCTCGGCCTTGCGGGAAAAGGGATTGTCACCCAATCTGACGGACAGGTGCAAATTACAGGACGCCTGACATTAGGCGGAGAGCCCCACAGCAGCGGAAACTACATTCTATCTGGAGGAGATCTGACCGTCGGAAGCCTTGTCATTAGTTCTGGGACCGGCAGTTTCAAGTGGACTGGCGGCAGTCTAGAGACAGCCAGCATTACAGGAAGCCTCACCAACTATGGTGGCACATTCATCATTTCCAATAGCACCCCAGTCACCCTTACAGGTCTTTATCGACAAACCTCAGGGGCAACAACAAAGGTTATTTTGAACAACACCTCCACGGGAATAGTGCCCTTCACCAAAGAACAAAGGATCGAACCCCATTCATTAACCGTGTCCCCGATTATAACCATTTATGGCAGCTATGAAGCCGCTGGAACCTTAAACATCACCATGGATGGCTTTGTCCCCGTCCCCGATACCAAGATCCAAATTTTCTCAACGCCTCCCACCGGTACATTTAATCACTATAGCCTGCCATCTCTTGATTCTCGATTGAAATGGGGTCCCACCGATACCTTGTATACAGATGGATCCATCAGCATCCTAGCCTCAGGATCAACATTGCTTGTAGCCCGACCCTTAAATTACCCGAATCCATTCAAACTCTCCACCGGCACCTATATTGGCTACTACCTCAATCAAAATGCCGATATAGACTTACGAATTTATCGCAGCTCAGGAGCGGAAGTCTTTCGGATAGCACTGAAAAGCGGCGTGGATAATGGCGCCAAGGCTGGCTACAACAAAGTAACCCTTAACCGCAGCATCATTGGAAATTCGCTTTCTGCTGGAATTTATCCCTACTTGCTCATTTCAGATCGCAAAGTAATCGGTAAGGGTAAACTTGCCGTAGAACCCGAATAAGGAGCCCTCCATGAAAAAACGAGTTTTAATTTTAATCGCATTATCTGTTCTAGCCAAAGTCATTTTTGCAACCCCCTATCAAGACATCTCCGAATTGGGAACCAGTGCGGGTATGATTGGCCTAGGTAATGTCGGCGGATTCACAGACTCTGCCACCGTTCTTCTAGAACCTCCCGGAGGATTAAGTCATGCAGGAAACAGTCTTTCCGCATTTTACACCCAATTATTTGGAGATATTAGCTATTACACCGGAGCCGCAACCCTTAAGGCCACCGAAAAATTGACTATAGGGCTAGGATTTACACACGAAAACGATGGAAGTGTAGATATCACCGGTGAAAGTAACAGCCAAGCTGTTTCTCAAAGCCAATTTACGCCAACCACCACCCAGATTGTGGGGGGAATAGATTACGCCCTCAGTAAAGACCTAAACATCGGAACCACTTGCACGCTATACCATCGCAATCAGTCAAAACTAACCGGTATCGGCGCTGGATTAGGGGCCGGACTCAAAACAACAGGTTCATGGGGTGAACTCATTCTCTACGGAAAAAATATGTTAGGGGGGAAAGTCACCTACACATCCAGTATCAATGAAAGTTTAATCCATGAATACGGGGTCTCAATCAAAACACCTATCATCCGAACGATAGTCAATACCGAGCTTCTTGCTCAAATCCGAAATTTGTCAGAGCTCGGCGTGTCGCTCAAAGGTGCCGGACTAAGAATTTATCCCCTAGAAACTCCGCAAATAGGTATTAACCTAGGCTACAAAGAAAAGTATCAAATCGGCACACAAATACGCTCCCTCTTTTGCGGCGGAATCAGCCTCAAATTAGACCAGTTAACCGTTGAGTATGGATACGACACCACAGACCTCTACCAACAAGAAAACCAACACTATTTTTCGGTATCAATCAACTACTAATGTGTGTTTCAGCCTGAATTCTGCCTTACACCCCTAATTCTCATCTGTTACGACACACCATTGCCACTCATTTGATCCAGGCAGGCATGCCTTTGCGGCATGTCCAGGAATTGTTGGGCCATGAGTCCATGCAGGCTACACTGGTCTATGTTCACCTCGTGATCACCGATTTGCAGAAGGAGTTTGATCGGACCCATCCGAGGCAGCTGATGGGTTAGCAGCGTCATTTTGGCGTCTTATTTCTTGGGCTTTCTTAGCTCTTCTAAAACGGATAAGCTCTTCGTTTTGGATTTCTTTCACAAAAGCTCTCATTTTTTTTGGATTTTTTGGCGCCCTCTTTTTAATCCATCTCACAGCCATCACCTCATTCCTCCATAGTAGCTTACCGGTGGAAGAATACCCTTCAGAACGAATTGCTCCCAACTTTGGGGCAATGTACCTTAGCTCAATATTTTTATGCTCTTTTGACAACACTTTCAGTGTAAAAATGTTTTTTAGTGTCCCAAAATTCATTTTTAAAGTAATATTTGATGAAGTTATTTCATATGTGCAGGTTCCTTCTCTCTCAGAATTCCCGGGATTGAAATTTTTGTTGTTTTCCCATTTTGAACCGATTTTTATTGGAAACTTGCAATATCCGATATATGTAGTGTCTCCTCCGACATGTAATTCTTCCATCTCTGCACCTTCAAAATTATACTCATGGTAATAATCTCCTAATTCTTCGTAAGGCTCTGAAGAATATTGTGAATCATCAATTAAGGCTATCGGAATTTGTAAATACTTTCCTTCTCCAACTTTGTAAATCAACACTTGCTCTTTACCTGGCTTTTCCTGCCATATATTTACCTTTGAATCTAGATACCACCCCTTTCTTGTAATGATTATGGGGTTATTACCAAATTCAAAATAATCCTTGGAAACCATATTTTCGCCACTGTAGATTCTACCCGGAATCAGGCTAGCTAACATCCAAACTAAAGCAAATACACTTTTTTTCATTGTCTTTGGAACTCCACCGTATTCGATTGTTTAATTCCAGCAGCCTTTTCTTGTACCGATGTCTTCTTAATGTCCAAGATCAATTGGTTTACGTCCTGATTTAACAATCTAAAACAGCCTTGTGTATTCCCTAGCGTATCCATAGGTAAAAACGCTTTATCCCTTAAATATGTCCCACCTCCATGAATTGCAATACCATCTCTCTTATCCGTACCATCTAAACCTAGATAAGTGGTTAAGGCATCCCCACCAACGGGAGTTAGAGATATAAATCCTGTCCCATAGGCTTTTTCTTTTGGTCCGGGCTTCGCAGCAACGCCCATTATCCCTCCAAATAGCTGTCCAACCTGGTATGTTCCCTCCGGGGTATCTCCATTTGTATGCATCCAAGAATCGCTGCCGTACTTATTCTTCACACTCACCAAACCTTTGGTTAAAACTGGATAGACGCCCTGTACACTTCCATCAATTTCACTGATCAGTGTCAATGTCCCCGAATTTGTCTTTGCATTTGTAACTACATTGATTTTATACGCATCAAAATCATTCACGTCTGCTATCTTCTGCGTCCCCGTTTGGATAACAGCATTAGTTTCTTTCTGTTGATTTACCCAATCCGCTTGATTAACGCGCGTACTCCCAGTCGTATTCCCATTAAACGTATTC
>JAHFCZ010000105.1 GCA_023249285.1 bacterium
CAGCCAAATGAGCTCTTGCTACCTCAACATTGCCGGGGACTCTTTACAAGACATTTTCAAGCTCTTTTCCGACAACGCCAAGCTCAGCAAATGGGCAGGCGGTATCGGATCTGACTGGACACCCGTCCGCGCCACGGGTTCCAAAATCCATGGCACCAACGGCATGTCTCAAGGGGTCATTCCTTTCATTAAGATTTTTAATGACGTTGCACTTGCCGTTAACCAAGGCGGAAAACGTAAAGGGGCCATGTGTGCCTACATGGAAGTATGGCATTTGGATTTCGAGCAATTCCTCGAGCTCAAGAAAAACACCGGTGACGAAAGACGCCGTGCCCACGACATTAACACCGCCGCTTGGATCCCAGATCTATTTATGAAAAGAATCCAAGAAAACGGGGACTGGACGCTCTTCTGCCCCTCTGATGTTAAGGATCTCCACGATCTCTACGGCAAAGCCTTCGAAGATCGCTACACTTACTACGAAGCACAAAAAATACCCCGTGCCAAAACCATGAAGGCCGTCGAATTATGGCGCAAAATGCTCACCATGCTCTTCGAAACCGGACATCCTTGGCTGACATTTAAGGACGCCGCCAACATCCGAAATCCTCAAGATCACGTTGGGGTCATCCATTCGTCCAATCTTTGCACCGAAATCACCTTGAATACCTCTGCGGATGAAACGGCAGTATGTAACCTAGCCAGCATCAACATGTCAAACATGATTAAAGACGCTCAATTGGATGAAGAAAAAATCAAGGCCACCGTTCATACCGCGATTCGCATGCTTGATAACGTCATCGACAATAACTACTATCCCATTCCAGAAGCCGAAAAAGCCAACTTTAATCACCGTGCGGTCGGCCTCGGATTGATGGGCTATCAAGACGCCATCTTCAAGCTCAATATCGCGTTTGATAGTGATGAGAACTTGAAGTTTGCAGATCGTTCCATGGAAATGATTTCGTACTACGCCATTATGGCCAGCTCAACCCTTGCCCATGAGCGTGGAACCTATCCATCCTATGCCGGAAGCAAATGGGATCGTGGGATTTTCCCCTTCGATACCCTCGATATTTTGGAAAAAGAACGTAACCGTCCCGTCAAAATCGACAGAACCCAAGCCATGGACTGGACCACGTTGAAGTCCGTCGTTGCCAAACAAGGGATGCGGAACTCCAACACAATGGCTATCGCACCGACCGCAACCATCGCCAACATTTCTGGGGTTTATCCCTGTACCGAACCCGTGTACAAAAACATCTACATGAAGGAAAACCTCTCCGGAAACTTCATCATCATCAACCGGTACTTGGCTGATGATTTAGACCGGTTAAGCCTCTGGAACCAAGACATTATCAACAAAATCAAGCTTGCCAACGGTTCGGTTCGCTATATTGAAGAGATTCCAGAACACCTCCGAAATAAATATAAAGAAACATTTGAAATTGACATGACTTGGCTGATCCAGGCTGCGGCACGTCGTTCCAAGTGGATCGACCAATCCGCTTCAACCAACGTCTTCATGACCACCACTAGTGGCCGAGCGTTGAGCGAGGTCTACACCATGGCTTGGGAATCAGGTTTGAAAACCACCTATTACCTTCGTACCCTTGGTGCTTCTCAAGTCGCAAAGTCCACGGTATCAGAAAGCACAACAGCCCCGGCATCAGCCCCGGAATCCACACATGAACCAGCCCCCTTGGTCTCCCACTCTTCTGAGTACGCGGAGCTCAAAGCCTGTGCCATTAACGATCCCGAATGCGAAGCCTGCCAATAATCACAAAAGGAGAAGTGTCCCATGTCATTTAGCAAAAATTTATTTCAATCAGAGTTCTCGGACTCTCAAATGACCAACGAAGAAATCATCAACAAACGCCGTGTGATCAACGGCTTTGATGATGGCCTCATGCAAGCCAGCCCCTTGAAGCATCCCTGGGCACGGGACATCTTCAAAAAAATGCAACGTAACAACTGGGTTGCCGAGGAAATCCCTTTCCAAATCGACTACGAACAATGGACCAACAACAAGCTGACCGAAGCTGAGAAAAAGTGTTTTATCCGCGCATTAGCCTTTGCCTCCAACCTGGACGGGCTTCTCACCAAAACACTCTCCGAACTCATTAAACCGCAAATCACCAGCCCGGAAGTCTGCTTGGCCATTTCTCGTCAAATCTATGAAGAGGCACTCCACGTCGATTCATATTCCTGCATGATCGAAGCCTTGTCCTTCAATCCAGAAGAGGTCTATGGCCTGTACCGCAAAGATAAAAACCTTTTCTACAAGAATAGAACGGTCTTAAAATCCGTGTCCAAGATTGCAACCCCTGGGTTCCAAACCGGCACCTTGGAAAATGATATTCTCTTCCTTGAGGCCTGCACCACCAACCTCATTTTGGAAGGCATCTTTTTCTACAGTGCATTCTTGATCTTCTACAATCTCGGCCGCCAAAATAAAATGCCCGGCAGCAAAGAAATGATCCAATTCATCAACCGCGATGAAGATCTTCACGTAGCCCTTTTTGTGAATATCATCAATACGATCCGCCAAGAACAACCTGAGCTCTGGACACCCGCGCTCCAAGCCCTAATCACCCAAAACATTATCGACTCTGTTCAAATGGAATACGAATGGTGCCTCTCCTGTATCGGCGATGGAATGCTCGGCCTTACCCCAGAGAATACCAAAGAATACCTCCAATTTATTGGTGATACCCGTTTAGCAAGCATTGGGCTCAAAAAACAATGGAATGCCAAAAACCCATTCCCTTGGATCGACGAACTCACCCAAGGCAACATGATTGAAGTGAACTTCTTTGAAGGTCGGGTAAAAGAATACCAAACCGGCACCTTGCAGTGGTAAAGTTTAGCGTCTCACTCGTTGGATCCACGCGAGTTTAATCACCAACCACAGCATATTTAATGCATTTGGCAGAATCGAAACCTTCGATTCTGCCAAATCGTTTTGAACAGTCACTGGCAATTGGGCGATTCGGCTTCCTCGCCGAATCGCCCGCCACAATATTTCCGTATCCATCCCCCAACGCGTTTCCTCCAACTGTGCAAAAAGCGCTCGTGCAATTTCACCTTCAAATAATTTAAACCCGCACTGCGCATCAATGATATTTGACAGCAAAACCCATCGCACTATACTCCGGTAAACCGCACTGGCCATGTAGCGTAACCATGCCTTCACGTGAAAGGGGGGGAGGGCCGTCTCCCGATAAGGGATAACCAACTCCACCCCCGTCATTGCTTCAGTCATAAAAGTCGCAATCAAGCCCGCATCATAGGCACCGTCCGCATCCGTCAGGAGCACAAACTTCCCATGCGTGACCAAAACCCCTGCCTTGAGCGCAGCCCCTTTGCCTTGATTCTCCGGCAAACGAATGACTTGTATTGGGGTACGATACGCAGTCGTGACTAGCCATTTTGAAACCGGAACTCGGCTCCCATCATCCACAATGACAAAGTCGCAGGTATAGTCCTGAGCTTGGCAAAAAGCATCCAGTTGCGACAAATACCCAGGCAATCTATTGTCTTCATTAAAAGCAGGAATTACAATAGATAACCCTAATCCCTGATTCACAAAAGGACCCCTCCAGTGCCGACCATTTTACTCATCATTTTGGGCGTACTTCTCATTTATGTGCACCAGTTTAATCTAAATCTGGAGATCCAACCACTCATCAACAGTGATAGTTTTGTCCACTACAAACAACTTTTGGTAATGTTCGAAGGCTTCAAACATGTGGACCCCGTCGCGTTTTTCTCCTTCAATTTCAACTATGGGTTCCCTTATTTCTTAAGCAACTTTATCGTCTCATTGCCAGCACTTTTTTCGGGATCCCACCCCCACGTGGTCTACAGTGTCCGCCTTTTCGCCTCAGCAATGGCACTTTTGACCCTGGTTTTTCTATACAAAACCCTTCGATTTCGACTCCAAAAGCTCCCCGCCTTGTTACTCACCGCGGTCATTCCCTGCACCCCCTTTTTCTGGATTGCATCAGGTTGGTTCCGTGCCGATTGGATGATGAGCGCACTTTTCATGATCAGTGTGTTTTATTGCTTTAAAAGCCTTGAGCAAAAACCCAGGCTTGCCTCACGCTATTTTTGGGTAAGCTCCTTTTTTTACTACATCGCCTTTAGCGTCAAAACCCAAGCCGTGATTTTACTACCGTTTTATCTCTTCTGGATGCTCGTCCGGAATTTAGAAAAACCACTCCGATTATGCCGCGAGATTCCCCGCTGGATTGCATTCATGGGACTCACCTATATTGTCACCAATCCCCATATCCTTCACCCAGCAGGGTTTTATGGCATTACCCGTCGATTCGGCCTTGAATTTACCTTCTTCACCCAGGATCACCATCATGGCCTCGCGATGCTCAGTTTTTGGGACAAACTCCACTATTGGGACATTTATTTCTTCCCCGCAATTTTGATGATTGCGATTCTTCTCGTCTCTTGGACCCTCCTCACCCGCGAGTGGCTAAAGTCCGGTATTTCACACCCATTAAAAATGCTCGCGAGCAATCAAGCGCTCTTTTCTGACTACATTTTATCCAAAACCACCGCCGTGAATCTAATCTACCTCTATGGCATCAGTGTCGTTTTCCCCTGGAAATTTTTAATTCCATTAACCCCACTCGTGCTGCTTCAGACCACCCCCATTCTGACCCGGTGTTCTCAAAAAATCCAAATCACCCTAACCGCGATGCTTCTCGGTATTACCATCCTGACCCACCTCCAAGACTATCCTCGGATCTTTTGCCCAGAAAATATCCAAAAACGCCCCCAAGTCCTGGCCCAAGAAGCCTTTGTTTCTGCCGCGATCAAGCCCTACCTCTACCTCAATTCCGTTATCCTCACAGACCCGTATATCATTATCGATTATCGGCACCTGGGCATCCCCCATACCCACATTGAGCTCTTTTGGGAAAATCCCATCCCCCAGATCGACGAAACCCAATTTAACCAAAAATGGGCGAAAGTCAGCCCCTACCATGTGAAGACCTTTAGAGAGAAATCGGTCATTTTACTTAAAAAGCCCGTATTAACGGATATTTTAAACAAAATACCATCGCACTATATGGTAGTGGCGCAGAACAAAGATTTATTGATCCTTGCGAATATAGCCCACTTCTCGCGATGATTTAAGACGACGGGCAGGGTTCCCAACCCATACTTCTTGGGAGGGCACATCACCACAGACCACCGCACCGGCCCCAATCAGGCTCTCATCACCGATGACAACACCTGGCAACAAGGTCACATTCGCCCCAATTTTGACTGCTTTACCCAATAGCACGCCCTTTAAATTTTCTTTCACCCCCGCATATTGCGGATATTTGGCATTGGTCAGCACCGCATTCGGCCCCACCCAAGCCC
>JAHFCZ010000017.1:0-8487 GCA_023249285.1 bacterium
GGGTATGGTGTGGCTATTTAGACGATATTAGAACCTTTTTTTTGATGAAACAATCAGCTTATTCCTTCGGCTTTGAGATAGGCCTCGATGCCTTTTATGCTGGTTTCTTTGCTAATTTGAGCTTGATGGGCCGCCTGTGTTTTAGACAGGTGCATAGTCGCCATGGCTAACCGGTATCCTAAATCTAGCAATCCGGCGATTTCGATTGCGTACCAAGTTGGGCGATTTTGGGCGCTGTGCCAAAGCGTGGGATTTAATTTTTCCTGAGTTTCAATGTGGGTCAGAAAAACCGAGCCGCTTACTTTTGGTTTCCTGAGAACGATTTTTGCAGTCTCAGGAAAGTCCGTATGCAAGATCACTGGATTTCCCTTGGCAGAAATGCCTTCTATAAAGGCCTGATTGACGCCCCAGGACCAAATCCCTACATCTAAAATTAAATGGGTGTGTCCCATTCCGGCTATCGCTTGTCGGTTTCCGAGTATGGGTGGTTTTTTAGTGCTTTTTGCGCGGCTATATTGGTGGGTTGCTTCTTTCTCAAATTGAGATTGCGCACCGATGATGAGGTCTGGTGAGATGCTGTGGATGTACGCTTCGGCTGTGTCGGGATCCTGGCTTGTCAAGTCTCCATGCGGCTTGTAAGAAAGCCATGTTTTGAGCCTGGCTCGAGAGAGGTTTAATTGTTCTTTTGAAGTCGCCCTATATTGTTCGAGCTCATCTTTTTTTGATTCCAGTGCGGGGTTCGGGCCATGTTTTAATTCATCTTGAATGGCTCTAATACGGATTCCTTTAATCTGGCAATCTCTGGCGAGGCGGATAGTGTTGTTTATTTCATGCTGTACGCGTTGCGTTGCTTCGATCATCAGGGCATCAAAATAAGGGGCTTGTTTTTCAGTTTTTCCGATAAAGGGTTGATGACTTAAAAAAGTGGGGAGGGTGTCTCGATCAATTTGATCCAAGTTACTTTGGTAAACACCTTGACCGAACCACTCGATTTTTTCTGCCACGGAAGAGCCATGATATTGCAGGCCAGCTTGGTATTTAAAGGAGGTTACAACATTGCCGTTTAGTTCTGCCCCACCCGAAAAGGAAGGCCAATTTGGCGAAAAACCATAGGATTGAAAGGTCTGGTATTGCGGATCGCCCCAAACTGCAGCTGCCGGCCAACTGGTTCCCTTGCGATGTCTAACCATTCGGACATAAGAATCATCGACACCGATTTCAGGTCTGGAGATAAATAGGGCGTCACGAGTCAGGTCGGGTTGTCCCCCAACTCGGAGGCCAGCCCCTAAAATAGGCCTTAAATCTTGGGTGGTTTCAAGTAAGGCGATGTCCCAACCTGTCACGCTAAAGCCATCGTTGGCAATAATTTTGAGGCCATCTAATAATACCTGCTTCACACCAACGACTAACAGCTGATTGTCCGGTGTGATAAATTCAAGACGGATGTGATCAAGCGGATCGTAGCAGTCTTGGAGGCGAGTGCTCTGTATTTGGGCTTTATTAAGATCACAAATCAGATGTGTTGTGGTGAGCAGGCGGCCAGAATCCAAAAGGATCACTGTCCCAACTTGGCGGTGTGTTCGAATGGTTCCGATGAACGCTTCTCGGGGGTCGTGTACAGGTCGCGGATTTCGTTGGCGTGCAAAGTGGTGGAGGTGGGTGCGCGGTGCTGCGAGGCTCTTTTTTTTCACGTGGCAGTTACGTAAATCTAGAAAAAAACGCCGCCGGGTTCAATTCCAACCCCTCAATAATTCGCAACAACGTATTGATTTTAGGCTCGCGTTCGCCCTTTTCAATTCGGGTCAAAACGCTGTTGCTCACCCCACTATTTAGGGCGAGTTTGTAGGAGCTCCAGCCTTTTGCTTTGCGGAGGGTGGTGATGTGGGTACCGATATCGGTGTTGGACCAGGTTAATTCGTTGTCAGTTGACATATAACTTATGGTATCGCTATGCTTTTCTTGATGTATTGTCAGTTGACAACTATTTATCGGTAAGATGGGGCGGAAATTGCAGGGAGAATGGCTGGATGGTGAAAAAGGGGCTGGTTTTGATTGTGAGTGAGGACGAAGAGTGGTTGTTGTGGATGGGGAGGGGGTTGATGAGAGCGGGATATCGGTGTTTTGTGGCTAAGACGGAGGAGAAGGCTTTGGAGATTTTGGTGTATTTTGAGGGGAGGGTTGGGTGGGTGGTTTTTGACTCAAAAATGATGAGTGTTGCTTCGTAGACATTTTGCGTTAGAGGTCCGCCGTCGTGTTCGCTCTGCTCCTTACTATGGCGGACAGCCTTCATGCCAACGTCTCCAGCCGGCGTGCCAGCCGTAGCCTTGGCGAAGGCTGGTGGGGATGTTTAGATAACATTAGAACTTTTTATCTGGGTGGTGAGGTAAGATCTCAAGCTAGTTAGTGTTCCCTTGCTGTGCTCTGGAATAAACAGTTATACTGGCTAGGAACTCGAAGCCTTAAAATCTACCGTTATTTGGAGTTGCCGTTTGCTTACGACCAAAAATGAAGCCATGTCTTCTAAAGCGATCATCAAGATAATGATCGCAGGGCTTACAAGATGAGCAAAAAACTAAACCATAACGCTCAATTCACTGAAATTTCAGACCTTATAGCTTCCGCCAAATTACGAGCTGTACAAGCGGTCAATACTACTTTGGTTGAACTGTATTGGCATGTGGGCGCCATTATTAGCCAAAAAATTGAAGCGGCAGAGTGGGGCGATGGGGTAGTAAAACAATTGGCAGACTATTTGGCTCAGACTCAACCGGGCTTGCGTGGATTCACATCGCGTAACTTATTTCGTATGAGGCAATTTTATGAGACGTACCGCAATCACGAATTAGTGACACCACTGGTGACACAATTACCTTGGACGCATCATCTGGCTATTCTTAGTCAAAGTAAGCGTCCAGAAGAGCGAGAATTTTATCTTCAACTTGCCATTAAAGAACGCTGGGGAAAAAGAGAGCTAGAGCGTCAGATCAAAGGTGCGCTTTTTGAAAGAGCGGTTCTTAATCCTCCAAAACTCTCACCCGCAGTGAAACACACTCACGAAGAGGCCTTATCAGTTTTTAAAGATTCTTATCTCGTAGAGTTTTTGAATTTGCCTCAAGCACATGCAGAATCTGATTTACATCGTGGACTTCTGTTCAAACTGAAAGATTTTTTAATTGAATTGGGCAGGGATTTTTGTTTTGTAGGGAGTGAATTTCCAATTCAAGTAGGTGGGCGTGATTTTGCGCTTGATCTGTTGTTTTTCCACCGAGGTTTAAATTGTCTGGTGGCCATTGAGTTAAAAGTTGGGCGCTTTGAGCCTGAATATTTAGGTAAACTTAGTTTTTATCTCGAAGCTTTAGATCGTGATGTAAAAAAAGAGCATGAAAAGCCGGCCATTGGCGTTCTTCTCTGTGCCAGTAAAGACGTCGAAGTGGTGGAATATGCCCTGAGCAGAACATTAACCCCAGCCCTCATTGCCGAATATCAAACCAAGCTACCAGATAAAAAAATACTTCAAGCAAAACTCCATGAATTCTATCTTCAAAACGCAAAGGAAGAAGGTGAAGAAGGAGTGTGCGAAGGATTATGAGACGTTTGGTTGATGCTGTAAAGGTCCGCCGTCGTCATCCTCCTACGTCGGAGCACTATGGCGGACAGCCTTCATGCCAACGTCTCCAGCTGGCGTGCCAGCCGTAGCCTTGGCGAAGGCTGGTGGAGGTGACCGGAGTCGAGTCACTGCTGCGGTCCGAAACGGACCTTGCTATGACCAAGTCTACAGACCTGCCGTACTCGCTCGTCAGCGAGCACTCATCCTCGCTAATCGCTCGGCGGTCTTTGCTGTTCGCCTCCTGGTAAGTCAGAACTGGCGAATTATGGTGGAGGTGACCGGAGTCGAACCGGTGTCCGAAAATTACAATCTGTAATCCAACTACGAGTGTAGTTTCTGTTTAAATTTAACGGATCTGATGTCCAAAAACATACTTCAGAACCGCGAGATCTGTGTAAGTCTCAGCAAGGGTAGAACAGATCAGCCTTCCTTGCCCAGTTGGGTGAACCGCTAATGCTCCTACCAACATTGGAGCTTAACGTGCAAGTGAAGTTACTTAACGAACTGGTTAAGCAGCTAGACGAGCAGAAGAAACTGGAAACGCAACTAGGTTGGTGTCAGTTCTTTTTTTTGTGCCTTTTTACGAGGCCAGGCACCTCCTCGACTCGCGTTTTACAGACGGATTAATTCTCGTCGAAACCATTACACCCCCATAGTTGTGTAATGGTCTCATTTTAGCAATTTTAAACCTGGAAGGCTAGAAGTTAAATGCGGCAACGATCGCAATCAGAATCCCCGCCCAAATGTACCCCGTGGTAATCCACCAGTAATTCCATTTTCTCTTTTCGAATTCGATACCCATGGCGATGGGGGCTGCGATGAACCCAATGGCTGGGCAAGCGAGCAGATGAATTGCATTTTTAATGGAAACCGCATGGAATGCTCCGATGAGATGAACTGTGCTAATGGCAACAAGAAGGCAAGAAATTAAGCAGACGATCATGGCCTTGGCCATGCCTTTTTTTTCGCCTTCGCAGTCTTTTGGGTCTAACCCGATAGATACCATCCAAAGCTTTCCGAATACTTTGGGGGAATACCACAGCCATCCTAACAAAAAGTGTAGGACTGCCGCGATTCCGATTGCTAGCCAGTTGAGCTGATCCATAATGACCCTCCTATTGGTTTTGAGATGCTTTTACTATATCATTTTTTTTATGAAAGTTTCCATTATTGTGCCGGCCTATAACGAGGAAAATCGGATAGGGAAGACCCTCGAGAGCCTCTGTGCGCAGACGTATCCGCACATCGAATTGATCGTGGTGGACAATAACAGCTCGGATGGGACGGGTGAGATTGCCCGACAATTTACCGACCGTGTGATTTCTGAGACCCGAAAAGGCTACTTGTGGGCCGTGAGTACGGGGGCGAGCGTGGCCACTGGTGATCTGATTGCCTTTTGTGATTCTGATACCCGGTATCCCCCCGAGTGGGTGAGCCAGATGGTGGCAGTTTTTGAGGCTGAACCGAAAACCGTGGCGGTGTACGGGGGTTGCTGGACCTATGATTCCGGGTGGACATTTGGGGATCGCCATTATAATTCCTGGTTCTATTTTAGCTTTTTAATGTTGTCGATATGCCTGGGATTGGATAACACGTCCGGGTTCAATTTCATGATGCGTCGATCTGCCTATACAAAAGTCGGGGGCTATGACCCGGCCTATCAGCGCATGAGCCCCGATGTGGAGTTGGGGCAACGCCTCAAAAAAGTAGGGAAAGTGCGATTTATCAACCGCATCAAGGTCATTGCCTCCTATCGGCGATTCAATCAAAACGGGACGTTTTGGACGGGCTGGCTCTTCTTTTTAAGTTGGGCGCAAATGGTGTTGGGGTTTAAGCCGTCTCGTACTTATAAACAGTATTCTCAAGATACGGCTCAATAGGGCTCTGTTGGAAAATTACAGTGTATCAAGTGTTGCTAAGAATTCGTCTGTGGAAATATTGAGGGTCCGTAAGTTGCTTTTGATTATGGATGGCAAGACTTCTTTTCGATAAGGGACAACAAGTGGGCGTTGTAGTGTAGGTTAGGTGTAGATGATATGGCTGCCAGCTTGACGTTTTCTTTCACAGCCAATCTGGAGAAGATATTTTTCGAAAAGATTAAATCGAATGGGTTTTAGTGGGGGCATAGCACTAAGCGGTCGAGCTGAATGTCGCTTTGGGCTATGGATTCTGGAGATTCCCAAGAAGGGGCTGATTTTTTGTGCTGATGTTTAGTAAATCCGCAAGAGATCAGAACAGAGTCGATAGTATCCATTTCGATACATTCTTCAAGGAAAGATTGAAGGGCTTCCGTAAAATTTTGACGGGCTTCCTCGTAAGTATCTCCGCAAGTGACAAGGTCGATAACTGGGCAGGAGGCGATAATGGTGCTGCCTTCTTTGTAAAATGCTATCGGAAGATTACCAGTAATAAGGAGTTTGGATTGCTTTTTCATTGTGAAATCCTTTTCGGCTATATGACGTAGCCTTCCCTCATTCTATCAGGCTTAAACTTGGTTGGGAAACGAGATGGAGTTTTTGGACGAGGTTGGGCGTTAAAACTGAAGCTGATAGGCGAGGCCGGGGCCGCCTTCATCGGTGAGGAAGGGGATTACGGTGGTGGTGGGGCGATGCGTGTCTCGATCGAAGCGTCGTTTCTCGGTATGGGCGGAGAATTGGGCGGTGTAGTACCCAATGGCTGCGCCTGCCGGAATATCGGAGATCCAGTGGGTACGGGTGGTGATCAGTGCGATGCTGCTGAGGGTCGCCAAGGTGTAGCAAATAAAGGGGATGGGCGGATCCTCTTCGTAGGCAATGGCGTAGGAGGTCAGGACCGCCCAGGAAATCGCCGCGTGGCCGGAGGGAAAGGCGCCATAACTGGGGAATTCCCAGCGTGGGGATTTAAATAAAAACGGATCGCCTTGGGTATTGTCCCGGTAGGTCAGATTTTTGAGGCCTTGGACGACGAGAATCTCGGCCCCGAAGCTCCTTGCGGCGAGATAGTTGGCATGTTGGAGTTTGGTGTCGCCGAGGACCCAGCCCAGTACAAAAAGGCTCGGAACAGCCTTGGCTACGTTTTGCCAATGACCCATCTGATAGGCGGGATCCAGGTAAGCGTTGACGCCGTTGAGAGACTCGACGTTGGTGCCATGGTGGACCGGATAATCGACCAAGAGGAGTGCGCCTGTGATGCCGATGAAGCTCCACACGGTAGTCCATTCGTCTTGGTTCCAGCGTAGCGGGGTGGTCCAGTATTCGCCATAATCTTCGACTTGGGCCTGGACGTATTTGGGGACATCTTCAAAGGGATTGCGGTAGATGGAAGTGTCAGCTGCGAGTGCGACAGTGCCCAGTAGGGTTACCCAGAAGACGATCAGTATTTTGCATGGGCTCATCCGAAGCTTCCTATTGGTTTTGAGGTTTGTTTACTATATCATTATCCCTTGGCTGTCCCAAATTGGCGCAGTCTACCTTCAATTTATTAGGAGTGATAAGGATATGAGCGTGATGACTCAAACGACGTACAAAGTAGCGGATATTCAATTGGCTGAATTTGGCCGCAAAGAAATTACCATTGCTGAAAAAGAAATGCCAGGCTTGATGGCGTTACGGGAACAATACGGGGCGAGGAAGCCTTTGAGCGGGGCGAAAGTCTCCGGGTCTTTGCATATGACCGTCCAAACCGCGGTTTTGATTGAAACCTTGGTGTGTTTGGGTGCGCAGGTCCGTTGGGCGTCTTGCAACATTTTCTCAACCCAGGATCACGCGGCCGCGGCCATTGCGAAGGCGGGGATTCCGGTTTTTGCCTGGAAAGGGGAGACGTTGGAGGAGTACTGGTGGTGTACCGAACAAGCGTTATTGTTCCCTGATGGATCTGGACCGGATCTGATCGTGGATGACGGTGGGGATGCGACCATGTTGATCCACAAAGGGGTTGAGGCTGAGGCGAATGCTGCGGTTTTGGATGAACCGACTGATAATAAAGAATTTGCGATTGTATTGCGTCTTTTGAAAAATAGCTTGACCCAGGATGCACAACGCTGGACCAAAATTGCGGCGAAGATCAAAGGGGTGTCTGAAGAAACCACGACTGGGGTTCATCGCCTTTATCAAATGTTTAATGAGGGGAAATTGTTGTTCCCAGCGATTAACGTGAATGACTCGGTTACCAAGTCCAAGTTTGATAATCTTTACGGCTGCCGTGAATCATTGGCGGATGGGATTAAGCGTGCGACGGATGTCATGATTGCCGGGAAAGTGGCTGTCATTTGCGGATACGGTGACGTAGGTAAAGGGTCAGCCCAATCCATGAAGGGGTTTGGTGCGCGGGTGATTGTGACCGAAATTGACCCCATTTGTGCGTTGCAAGCCGCAATGGAAGGCTATGAAGTGAAGCCTCTGGAAGACGTGGTTGGCGAAGCGGATATTTTTGTGACCACGACTGGGAACAAAGACATTATTACGATTGACCACATGCTCGCGATGAAAGATCAGGCGATCGTGTGCAACATCGGTCACTTTGACAATGAAATCCAAGTGGAAAAACTCAACGAGTATCCTGGTGTGAAGAAGCTTAATATTAAGCCTCAGGTGGACCAATACACGTTCCCGAGTGGTAAGAGTATGTTCTTGTTGGCGGAAGGCCGCCTGGTGAATCTGGGCTGTGCGACAGGGCATCCTTCTTTTGTCATGAGCTCGTCATTTACCAACCAAACGGTTGCGCAATTGGAATTATGGAAAAACAACTACGAAATCGGGGTGCATATCCTCCCGAAAAAATTGGATGAGGAAGTGGCCCGGTTGCACCTTGAAAAATTAGGGGTGAAGTTGACCAAGTTGACCCAAGATCAAGCCAATTATTTGGGAATACCGGTGGAAGGCCCTTATAAGCCGGATCATTAC